>JAJRXV010000014.1 GCA_024276115.1 Deltaproteobacteria bacterium | reverse complement strand
GGTACATGGGATGCTTACGCTCGGCTTTACCGGTATGGGGCATTTCGGACCGGTGGCTATCGGTGAGCCTGACGAACGCGCTCTCAACGAATGCCGTATGTTAGCTAGAGATGTAAAGAAGTACGCCGAAAAGTTAATCTAGTCAAAGATTACATTGAAACGGAAAAATGGCCCCTTGACAGTCATATCCTGCTGTGACCATGAGATGATCGCTCCCTCGGCATCATCTTCCCCAAGGTAAACGCGGCGGTTTGTCTGCGAGTGCATAAAAATATACTGGTACATATAGCCAAACTCCAGCGCCGCCTTTTTATATTGATAACCGGCTGACACCTCACAGTTGAAGTACTCACCAAGCTCTTTGTCTGTCTTCATATCGTGGTTCTGGATATAAAAATTTGAAAACGCTTTGTATTTTATAAATAAATCCCTGCCGGACTTGCCTCTGATACCAAATCCGATCCCCTCCCCTGATATCTCGGAGTCATCATCTTTCGGGTAGACCTCTCCACCGATCTCAAAATCTTTTCTTGAAAAAAACTGGCGTATTACACCAAAGTTTATCATAAACTCTAAGTCAGAATCCGCTATTTTCTTGTAATGCGTGAGCATAAAACTCGCGAAACCAACATTCAACTTGGACATCTGGTAATCCTCTACTCTCTCTATACCGTACTCATCATAAAACTGTGACGTACCACCAGCAATATATGATATCCCAAGCCGTGAGGTGTCAGAGTAAGTCTTGATCGCCTCGATCCCATCCATCCGCTGGTGCATCCCAGAATAATCAGAGGTGTAAGCCGGTGGCGAGTTGTTCCCCTCGGCGTTGTAATCGTACTTGGAGCTTGGGCTGTATAGCACGCTGAGCTCCCAGCTCTCATCCGCGCGCGCTCCTGTCGCGACAAGCAGTAATAGACAAAAAGTAAACAATGATAAAAAGTGCTTTCGCATATCGACTAAAACTCCGTCCTTGTGAAAATATAGATTCCCATTAAATCGATTTTATTCTGAGAATACGAGTATATAGCGCCATCCTGAGACGCGCCGCCATCCACCTGCGGGTGGTATAGCTCACGAATCGCGCCAAGACCAAATGAATAATCAGAGATATCCGCACCGACCTCAAGCCTCACCCTGTAGGTGTATCCCTTCTTTTTCAGCGTAGAGATATCCGCGGTCTGCCTGTTTTTTGTTTTTAGCAGGATGCCTGACATCAGCTCTATGTCAAGGTATACCGGTGAAAAATACCTACCGAGAATACCAAAATTCAGACCGTGCGACTCAATCTCCTCTTTGTGGCGCATATCTACATAATCCTCAGGGTAAAGGAAAAACCTGCTCCGGTCAAAGGATTGCTGAAGGTACTGATACCCGACAATCGCGCTAAGCCCCGAGCCCTCAAGCTCCCTGTAATAATTCAAGTATGTATTGCGTATTTTAAATATCACATCATTGTACTGTAATCCGCTGGAGCTACGCTCGTCCTCGATAGTCGCGAAGTTAGCGAGGTATTGCAGGTTGACCCCGGACTTTTCAGTTAATTTATAATCAACTTCTAACTCAAGCAAAGCGTCATGTGACTTTATCTTGCTCTCCCAAGTGTTATTACCGGTGGTACGGGCGCCCTCCCCTTCATACTGGATGAATGACGAAGGAGTATATTTTATTGTTATTGCGAAATCTTTCGATCTATCTTTCGCGTGAGCCGCAGTAGAGCCCCCCAAAAAAACCGTAATAAATAGAACTATTTTCCAATAAGTTGACATGACTTACATATAAACAGATTTTTTCGTCATATTCAAGCCCTAAAGTTATTTTTTTAAATGCCGATAAACACCATAGGGGAGGGTGTATCAATACCCTTAAGTCGTACAAGGAGGTGCGGCTATGGACGTTAACGGAATGATAAGCAGCCTGTCACCGCAGTCAATAAGCAGTATGAAGCAAGCAGCCGTTCAATCAGACGCGGCCGTTACGGTAGCTAAAAAAGCTATAGATGTTCAAAAAGCTTCTGGAGAAGCACTGATAAAAGTAATGCAGGAAAACGCGACACACACCGGTAAAGGTGTGAACTTAGATAAGCTCGTATAACTCAGACTTAAGGTAAGTATCTTTTAGATGACAACTGCCTCCCCTACTATTTTACGAGAGAAATGATTTTTAATATTGCCGCGTTTTTTTGTGTGTTTTATTTTTCTTAATTTATTATTTAACTCTTCCACTTAATGTTATATTTTTACTAAAGAAATCAAGAGCGCGTTTTTCAATACCTAAAGTTATTTCACAATAGCTGTGGAATAGCTGTGGAATACTATGTGAATTAAAAACTTTTTTTGCTTGAATTAGCTATAAAACACTCCTTGCACAAAAAACAATCATTATTTATTCACTGTATATTCAGCAAGATATAAAAGCAAAGCTTAACTATTGTGCAAAGGTCGTATTGACCAACAGCAAAGAAAAAATAAAGCCTTACTGTAAAGACTTCTTGACACACCATACTATTTATATTAAAAATATATAAACAAATTTAAAGGAGTTCAATATGCACCAAAGAATTAAAAAGTTTTGTTGTAATTTTATCTTTATCTCAATGATGACAGTTATGCTGGCATCACCGCTCTTCGCCGCAGAGGATGGTTTTACCGCGCTTAGTGACGCAAAAACCATGGAGGCAGGGCAGAAGGCTGTAGAGATCAACGCCCTTGACCTCGATAAGAATGAAGTAACATTAACAGGTCTGTCTGATGGCAAGGTAGTATTCCTGCTATTTTGGTCAGTATTCTGTCAGCCATGCCAGGAGGAAATGCCAGTAATAGATGAACTTTACAAAAAAGTTGGGAAGGATGACCTCAAAATAATCGCTATTTCTGTCGATGGGGATAGAAGAGCCCCAATGATCAAGAAATTCAACGCAAAATATAACTATGAGTTCACTTACATTATGGATATTTATGACGAAGAGATAGAAGATTTCGCAGCTCTGGCAGCATACGGTGTTCCGGGCACTCCGACATCATTCATGATCAACAAAAATGGCGTAATCACATACAGCCACACCGGAAAGGCGACTATAGAAGAGCTGTTAAAAAGATTTGAAGAAGCTAAAACGAGTAACCTGACTAATTAGCAAATATAAAACATATCGCTAAGAGGGCGCATTGCACACCCTCTTAGCGTATTAACAAGCAAAACGCTTGCGTACCCCCTACCCTACTTCAAAAGTTCCAATATTTTTTTACGGTTCGGATTCTCGATTACACCCTTCTCAGTGATTATCGCGGTGATGTATTTGTTCGGTGTCACATCGAACGCCGGGTTGCAGATCATCACATCGATCGGCGCTACCCTCTTTCCGAATACGTGAGAGACTTCCTTCTCGTGACGCTCCTCGATCGGAATGCCATCCCCATTTTTGATATCAAAATCAAATGTAGAGACCGGAGCCGCGACATAAAACGGTATCTTATGCTCCTTCGCCAGCACCGCCAGCGAGTACGTACCTATCTTGTTCGCCGCGTCACCGTTTGACGCGATCCTGTCAGCGCCAACGACTATCTTGTCGATCTTCCCCTGCTGCATAAAATATCCCGCCATATTGTCGGTGATCAGCGTCACCGGTATCTTATCCTTCATCAGCTCCCACGCCGTCAGCCGCGCGCCCTGCAAAAATGGTCGCGTTTCATCGGCGTAAACGTGTATCTTCTTCTTCTGACCGTGCGCGCCGCGGATCACACCAAGCGCGGTACCGTAGCCACCTGTTGCCAGCGCGCCAGCGTTGCAGTGCGTAAGCACATTGTCACCGTCATCGATTAGGTCTGCGCCGTTAGCGCCGATCTGCTTGCAGATCTCGATATCCTCTTTTAGCACACGCTTAGACTCATCTTTAAGAATCTTCTTTATCTGTTTAATACTCTTATCTTTATTCGCTTCTAAAACTTTTTTCATCCGATTAATCGCCCAGAAGAGGTTCACCGCAGTCGGTCTGGTCCCGGCAAGGTGAGCGCATACTTTATTAAGCTCACATTCGAACTTTTCAAAACTCTCTTCAGCGATAGACTGCGCCCCGAGCGCGACACCCATAGCCGCCGCGACACCGATAGCCGGCGCGCCCCGGATGAGCATATTTTTTATCGCGCGTCCGACCGCTTTGTAGTCCTCACATACCGCGTACTCCTCTTTTAGCGGCAGTTTTGTCTGGTCGATAAGGACTACGTTGTCGCCTTTATATACTATGGTTTTGACTGACATGTTTGGCTCCTTATGTTAAAAAGTTATTTTTCTTTTACAATAAAAATAAGAGGTGTACAAACTCCCCTCTCCCTTGATGGGAGAGGAAATGTTTTACTTGAACCCTCGCCCCCTCGAACCCTAGCTTTTTACCCTTTCAGCTTATCTCTCAATATATCATTCACAATCTTAGGGTTTGCCTTCCCACGCGAGGCTTTCATCACCTGCCCGACGAAGAAACCAAAGAGCCTATCCTTACCAGAGCGATACTGCTCAAGCTGACCCGGGTTCGCGGCGATCACCTCATTGATCATCTTCTCGATCGCACCGGTATCGGTCACCTGAACGAGCCCCTTCTCCTCGACTATTACTTTTGGAGCCTTTTTCGTTGTGTACATTTCCTCAAAGACAGTCTTCGCTATTTTTGATGATATCGTGCCGTCGGTGATGAGCTTTATCATATCCGCAAGCATCTTTGGCGTTATCGGACACTCATTAATATCGAGTTTATCGTTCTTCAGCTCCCGGAGGATATCGCCCATGATCCAGTTTGAGACTGCCTTCGGTGCGTCGATATGCTTAACGGTCTCCTCATAATAATCAGCGAGCGACCTTGATGACGAGAGAACCTCAGCGTCATACTCGGGTATTTTGTACTGCTCGACAAAACGCGCGACTTTCGCGTCTGGTAGCTCACAGAGAGCCGACCGCATCTCTTCTATCCATGCGTCATCTATACGTAACGGCACCAAGTCCGGGTCGGGGAAATACCTGTAATCATGCGCGTGTTCCTTTGATCTCAAAGAAAGCGTTATATCCTTGTGCGAGTCATATTGGCGCGTCTCCTGCACGACCTCCTCACCGCTTTTGACAACGTGTATCTGCCGTTTTATCTCATATTCAATCGCCTTTTCGATAAACTTAAACGAGTTCATGTTCTTCATCTCAGAACGTGTACCAAGCTCAACCTGCCCAACCGGTCTTATGGATATGTTAGCGTCGCACCGGAGACTCCCCTGATCCATGTTACCGTCACACACACCGAGATAAACAAGTACCTGGCGAATCTTTTTCAGGTACGCGACCGCCTCTTGAGCTGTTCGCATATCAGGCTCGCTCACGATTTCAATAAGCGGTACACACGCGCGGTTAAGGTCAACATAGCTGGAGTTAGGGTCACTCCCGACGCCATCATGAACCAGCTTACCGGCGTCCTCTTCCATGTGGATACGCGTGACACCTATAGTTTTCTTATAATCCCCAAGGTCGATGTGCACCTTGCCATGCTCTGCGATCGGTAGCTCAAACTGCGATATCTGATACCCTTTAGGCAGGTCGGGGTAAAAATAGTTCTTCCGCGCGAAAATGCTGTACGGGGCTATTTTGCACTCTGTAGCGAGTGCCATCATCATAGCGTAATCCACTACCTTCTTGTTAAGTACCGGTAGGGCTCCGGGGAGTCCTAAGCATACGGTGCATGTATTTTCATTCGGGGCATTGCCGAATTTTGTCGAGCAATTGCAAAATATTTTTGTATTGGTGAGCAACTGCGCGTGAACTTCTAATCCTATAACAGCTTCGAATTCCATTTTGACCTCTTATAAATTTGGTATTGTTGGTATTGTTTTATGATAATCACTGCTCTGCTCAAAAGCGTACGCCGCTTTTATGATTGAGCTCTCATCAAAATGCTTACCCATCAGCTGTAGCCCGATCGGTAAGCCGTTACTGGTAAATCCGCATGGGATCGATACCCCGCAGGTACCCGCCAGATTCGCTGAAATCGTAAATATATCAGACAAGTACATCTGAAGCGGATCGCTTGTCTTCTCACCGAGCTTAAACGCCGCGGTCGGCGCGGTCGGGGTCAGAATAACGTCACACTTTTCAAACGCATTTCTAAAATCGTTCATGATGAGCGTTCGTACTTTTTGGGCGCGCAGGTAGTAGGCGTCGTAATATCCAGACGAAAGTACATAAGTGCCAAGCATGATACGCCGCTTGACCTCAGAGCCGAAGCCCTCTGTCCTCGTTTTAAAGTACATATCGGAAAGATCCTTCGCATCCTCAGTTCTGTAACCGTACTTTACGCCATCGTAACGCGCCAGGTTTGAGCTCGCCTCGGCTGTCGCGATTATGTAATAGACCGATACCGCGTATTTTGTGTGCGGCAGACTCACTTCGACTATCTCAGCGCCAAGTTTTTTGTACTGCTCTATCGCGGCGTTCACCGCGGTTTCAACCTCAGAATCTATACCATCGATAAAATACTCGCTCGGTATACCAATCTTCATCCCCTTGACATCATTCAGCAGCGCTTTGGTGAAATCCGGTACGTCCCTCTTCGCCGATGTAGAGTCTGACGGGTCATGTCCGCAAATAGCGTTCAGCATAATAGCGCAATCTGTCACGTCTTTTGTGAACGGCCCTATCTGATCTAGCGATGAAGCGAACGCGATAAGCCCAAAACGCGACACCCTTCCGTAAGTCGGCTTCATCCCGACTACACCGCAACATCCAGCCGGTTGTCTGATAGAGCCACCGGTATCCGAACCGAGCGAAACGCAACACTGCCGCGCGGAAACACTCGCCGCAGAGCCACCAGAAGAGCCCCCCGGAATATGTTCGAGATTCCACGGATTTTTAACTGTGCCATAATATGATGTCTCGTTTGACGACCCCATGGCAAACTCATCCATGTTGAGCTTCCCGACTATTACCGCGTTTTTCGCTTTCAGTTTTTTGATGACTGAAGCATCATAAGGCGGGATGTAGCTCTCAAGGATCTTTGACCCGCAAGTCGTCCTCACCCCTGCTGTGCTGATTAGGTCTTTTATCCCGAGCGGTATGCCGGTGAGCGGATCAAAGTCATCGCTACTACTGATTATTTTGTCAGCTTTTTTCGCCTGATCGATAGCGGGCTCGTCTAATACCGTGATAAATGAGTTAAGTTTATCATCGGTCTGTTTTATCCTGTTTAAGTATTCACGAGTAATCTCCTCAGAAGATACTTCTTTTTTCTTGAGCATATCGTGGAGCTCGTGAAGGTTTTTTTCATAAAGCGACATTTGGTCTCCCATTTTTTTTATTCGATTACTTTTGGAACTTTAAAAAATCCGTCTTCCTTCAAAGGCGCGTTGCTTAAAGAAAGCTCTCTGTCGTAAGTATTATCTACAACATCGTCCCTTAAAACATTTTCGGTAGCGATACTTTGCGAAGTCGCCGCGACATTTTGCACATCGATCTCATTGAGCTGGTCGATATAACCGAGTATCTGGTCAAGCTGTTCAGTAAATACCTCGGCTTGATCGTCGTCTAAATACAGTCTCGCTAGTTTCGCGACGTATTGTACTTCCTGCTTTGTAATACTCATACTAACACTCCTTAAGCATATATTTGTTGATCCCGGGCTACAAATACTCCCATAGCCAAAGTTTTTATAATTTAACAAAAAAAGACTTCTAACGCAAGCAGAAAGTAGTGGTCTTATTGAGACTGGCATCTCCCATTTTTTTAACCAAAGGGAACACAGAGTATTTTTCTTTAAACAGATTAACCTGCCATCGTTCTAAAACGCTTCGTCTGACCCTATATCTATCCCCCCACCTATCGGTCTTGCGTCACCATCTCTATCGGTCGCCGGCGCACCGGTAGCTGTACCCGTATCGACACACGGGGAAGTGATGATACTCAAGTGATAATCACGTAACAGCAGGTTAGCGTTTGTGTCGTCCACAAATAACGGATCGGCGTTAATATTGCCCGTTCCGACATAACCTCCATTTATGTTAGAATATGTAGCCGTTATGATAGCGCCAAGCCCCTTACCCAGCTCATAAGGAGCAGAAGTATTCCACAAGATTGTATTCGTGACCGTTACTACAGATCCACCTAATGCGTAAATTCCGCCATAGCCCCCAGAAGTAGAAGTGTTACCACTTATAGCACAGTTTATGATATCTGCTGTAACAGTCACTCCTCCTATCGATTCAGTGATAATAATCCCTGTACCAGAAGTAGCCGTATTATCGGTAATAGTGCAGTTCGTGACCGTCGCGAAAGTGAAAGGGGCGATGTCGAGATAGATACCGGCACCGCCTTCATCTGAGGAATGAATCCCTATGCTGGCTGTAGCGGTATTCCTTGTGATATTGCAGTTTGTGATTGTTGGGTCGGATCGAAATGCATAAATCCCGCCACCATTTGTGTCAGCGGTATTAGCGCTTATCGTACAGTTAGTGATAGTAGGTGAAGAAGAACTACAGCCAATACCACCGCCACTAGTCCCAGAAGTGTTACCACTTATTGTGCAGTTGGTGATACTAGCCGATGAAGAGTTTCTGATCGCGACACCAGCACCGATATCACTGGCAGTATTAGATGTAATAGTGCAGTTAGTGATAAGCAGGTGATCCCCCCCCAGATTTCTATTCCGCCGCCACCACCAAAAATAGCGCTATTGTTACTTATAGTACAGTTCCTGATAATTGGTGAAGTGGTATCGACAAGAACCCCGTGGTTTGTTCCAGCGGTAACGGTAAATCCATCCAATACTGTGGTTGCTGTTTCTCCGGTAGCGAATGTTACTACGCTTCCACCGGTACCAGAAATAATAGTAGTCGCGGCGCCATTTACAGATTTTACTGTAAGAGCCTTACCGTTAAAGTTAATATTTTCAGTGTAGGTGCCATCTTCCACTATGACAGTATCTCGCGTTTATAGGGTTACCAGATCCTGAAATGTATTCGTTGGCTATACTTTATTTACACCTTCAAGCTTCAACATAACACGTAACATATAATTAACATACAATTAACACGTTATTAACACATAAATTTTCTTTCTGTTGTAGTATCAGCAATATTCTAAGATTCAATAAAGGGGGAAGTAATATGGAGGGAAGTTTTAATCAACTGCTTACCAGCAGTAATGTCTTGTTCTTACTATTAGGGGCAATGTATGTATTTTCTATGCACGCCGGTTTCGCGTTTTTAGAGGTCGGCTCAGTGCGAAAAAAAAGCCAGGTAAACGCACTGGTGAAGATTCTTACTGACTGGGGTTTTACAACGATAATGTATTTTCTTATAGGCTACCCGATCGCGTATGGAATCTCATTTTTAGTTCCGGCGTCTGACCTGCTCGGCTCTGACCAGGGTTTTAGTCTCGTACACTTTTTCTTCTTATTGACGTTCGCGGCGTGTATCCCGGCCATCATTTCAGGTGGAATCGCCGAAAGGGCAAAGTACTGGCCTAACGTTGTCGCCGGTATTATTTTCGCGGCATTAGTCTACCCATTCTTTGAATCACTCGTTTGGGGACAGAACAACGCCGTGCTCGGCACAGCAGACGGTTGGCTCGGAAGTATTGCCGGTAACATAGCTTTCCACGACTATGCTGGCTCAGTAGTAGTTCACTCAATCGGCGGCTGGATAGCGCTACCGGCAATAATCATCTTAGGACCACGCCTGAAGCGATACACAAGCACCATAAAAGTCAGCAATATCCCATTTCTAGCTCTCGGTAGCTGGTTACTTTGCATCGGTTGGTTCGGATTCAACGTTATGAGCGCGCAAGACATAAACGGCATATCAGGTCTCGTAGCGCTCAACTCACTTCTCGCTATGGTGGGTGGAACACTCGCGGCTTTGATTGTTTCAAAGAATGATGCTACATTCATACACAATGGGGCTCTCGCCGGACTAATCGCCGTTTGTGCTGGCTCAGACGTAATGCACCCGATTGGCGCGCTTGTCGTAGGCGCTGTTGCCGCTGTTATTTTTGTGAAACTCTTCCACATCGAGACAGAGATATTAAAAATCGACGATGTTCTCGGAGTATGGCCTCTTCACGGTGTTGTCGGCACCTGGGGCGGGATCGCGTGTGGAATCTTCGGTCAGGAGGCTCTCGGCGGAATTGGCGGCGTAAGCTTCTTAGGTCAGTTGATCGGTTCTGTTATCGCGCTTGTATATGCAGCTGTGTGCGGTTTTGTGGTATACTACGCTCTCAAAAAGACAGTCGGTATAAGACTCAGCGAACATGATGAGCTCAGAGGAGCTGACTTGGCGATACACAGCATTGAAGCATACCCAGAAGAAGCGCTATAAACGAACGATACTAAACGACAATATTAAAGATAGATAGTAGTGGCGACCTGATTGCCAGCCCAAAGCACTGGGTGACCACTCAGGGACACCCCTACAACAAGGAGGAGAAAGCAGATGAAAAAAATAGAAGCTATAATACAGCCTGAAAAGCTTGAAGATGTAAAAGCAGAACTTTTTAAAGCTAACGTACATAAGATGACTGTTAGCCCAGTAAAAGGTTGCGGACAGCAGAGAGGTTACACCGAATCATATCGGGGAAAGGTGTTTGAAGTGAACCTGCTACCAAAAATAAAAATTGAGATAGCTGTTAACGAAAAATTTGTTGACGCTACAATCGAAGCAATCATCAAAGGCGCCCACACCGGCGAGATCGGGGACGGCAAGATATTTGTGTCGTCGCTTGAGAAGTGTATACGAATCAGAACCGGAGAAAAGGGACACGACGCAATCGGATAGTACCCATTTGTAATAAAACGTATAAAGACCAGCTCGACAAGACATTATGGGCATGTTGCCCAATGCAATTTAGGGGGATTTCCCCCTACACTCCCGAGCATCTAGATGCTGGTCGTACCCCCTTTTTACAGGTACTTACAGCGATGGCTTTTTCGAAAACAGGGGGAATTCTCTATTTGGCAACACTCCCATTATAGTATTACCATCATCCCGGAACCAATAATCCGGGATGACAATGTTGAGCTACCCGCACACACACACAATCGTTGACCACACACACACAATCCAAAAAAAAACGCTAAAACCGCTTGACATCTAGTCACTCTACGTTATCTTACAATATAAGGCTTACATGCTTGACAAGTTATTAGCGCTTATTTGAAAACTGTTTTATGTAATGGAGGGACATAAAAATGGAAATACGCAGAGTGATCCTAATAATAGTTGTATTGCTTTGTGCAACCTCACTCTTCACGGGTTGTGAAAAGGAAAAAACAGAAGTTGTATCCATTAAAAATGGTGAGCTTCAGCCGACTTCATTACAAGATAAAAAAGCTCTAAAGATCGCTGTTGCCGCCATGGTATCCCCTAAGGAGACATTTAGATACTATAGAGAATTGTTAGACCACGTTTCTAAAAAAATCGGCATCCCTGTGAAACTTGTTCAGAAAAAAGATTACGCGGAAGTCAACAACCTAATTAAAGAGGAAAAGATAGACGCGGCTTTTGTTTGTAGCGGCGCCTACGTCGATGGACAGAAGGATTTTGGTATGGAGCTCATTGCCGCACCGATGGCTTACGGTGAGCCTTATTATTACTCTTATATAATTGTACCCAAAAGTAGCGACGTAAAAACGTTTGAGGAACTAAGGGGGAGAGAATTCGCCTTCACCGACCCTATGTCTAACACCGGCAAGCTGGTACCAACCTACATGCTGGCTAAAATGGGGGAGACTCCAGATTCGTTCTTCTCAAAACATATATTCACTTACAGCCATGACAAATCGATAGAGGCAGTAGCCCAAAACCTTGTGGATGGCGCCGCGGTGGACTCACTGATATGGGACTACGCAAACGCTAAATCCCCGGAATTCACGTCCAAAACTAAAATAATAAAAAAATCTCCGCCATGGGGAATTCCACCATTTGTGGTCGCTAAGGGGCTTGACCCTAAGATCAAAGAAAAACTTAAAAACATTTTGCTAAATATACACTTAGACAAGGATGGTAAAGCGATACTGGAGAAAATAAGTATAGACAGGTTTGTAGAGGTAGAG
>JAJRXV010000218.1 GCA_024276115.1 Deltaproteobacteria bacterium | reverse complement strand
AGGACTAAACTCTGAGCAAAGCGAATAAACTTTGCTTTAGTTTAATGGGATGTTTGAGGTCTGGATCCCCAATAGAAGCCTTTGGGGATGACATTTCAAATAACGCGCGGTAATAATTAATAAGTAGATACAAAAACCGTTGTTATTGTGTTCATGACTACTTATTTTATTGCCGGGTTAATAATAAAAATAAATGACCAGAATCCGCAGAAGCAGTTGGTAAACATACTAAGGTGTAAAACATGAAAAAGCTTCACCTACCAATAATAATAGAAGTCGATGAAGACGGCTTCTACATTGTCAGTTGCCCTATGTTTAAAGGGTGTCATACATACGGTGAGACTATTGACGAAGCTTTGGAAAACATTAAAGAAGTGATAGAGCTATGCTTGGAGGAGACGAGTATTGAGGAGTTGAATGAATTCGTAGGCTTTAGAGAGTTAGAGCTAGTACAAAATGCCTAAACTCCCGGTGATTCACGGCATGGAACTGATCAAATTGTTAAAATCTATAGGTTTTGAAGTAATACGAAAAAAAGGCTCACACGTTAGGTTGAAAGATAAATCCGGCAAAGTAACGACTATACCGGTACACAGTAACAAGGAAGTACCCCGTGGACTTCTAAAAAAGATAATAAGAGAAGACCTTGAAATAAGTTTAGATGAATTTATGAAAATATATAATAAATAAAAACAGCATGAACAGTACAGGCCTATGATAATAAAAATAAATGACCAGAATCCGCAGAAGCAGTTGGTGAAAGTAGTGGCGGAAATACTCAACGATGACGGTGTCATAGTCTACCCGACTGACACGGTGTACGGTGTCGGGTGCAGCATCACCAGCAAAAGCGGGGTTGACCGGATATGTCAGCTGAAACAGCGTGACGACAGGAAGCCGCTCTCGTTTATCTGCCGGAGTCTGAGCGAAGTGAGCAAATACGCGCGCCTTACCGATTTCGCGTACAACATAATGAAAGACCTGCTCCCGGGGCCGTTTACCTTCATACTCTCGGCGACGAAAGCGACACCAAAGTTCCTCCAGCATAAACGCAGGACTGTCGGGGTGCGTATTCCGGAATCAAAAATATGCTTAGATATCCTCGAAGCGCTCGGGGAGCCGATCACCAGCACAAGCGCCAACATCTCATCAGAGGCGATCATGTCAGATATCCACGACATCAAAGCCACCTTCGGCAACCGCGTTGACCTTTATGTGGACGGTGGCGTGATCGTGTCAGACGCATCGACTGTTGTCAACCTTGTTAATGGAGAAATAGAGATACTGCGCCAGGGCAAAGGCGAGATTTAAACGATTCCTTGAACCTTGTTTCTACTTCTTCTTATCGTCCGCCACCTTCTCTAGCATGATCTTCTTACTCCAGATAGATATAAGTTTCTTCGCGGGATCAAGGAATATCCCCATCTGCTTGCCTTCCCATTCAAAACCGTTATCACGCACTCTGGTCGGCTCGCCATAAGTGACTATCAGCGCCTTCTTCAGCGCCACGTCATTCCCCTCGTCAAAATAAACATTCGCGAAGAGAAACTTCCCATGATAGTACTGATAGGTCAGGTAGGTAGTCACACCGCTGAATTTTGTGTAGCCGCTGTTGGCGATATACCATTTGATATCACCATCTTTTATCAGCTTGATATTCTTGTACTTTCCCTCTAACACATCGAGGCCGCTACCCCACTTGAGCCCGAAAAAATTATCCGTCTCATTAGGGAAAGCAAACGCGGACGTCGCCACAAACAGCAGCCCGAAAAGCAGTAACGCGAAATAAGTGTTCTTCAAAGTATTCTTCATTTTTCTCCCTCTGGTCAGTTCATCTGTACCGAGACGATTTTCGAAATTCCCGCGCTCTCCATAGTCACCCCATAGAGCGTGTCGGCGATCTCCATCGTCCTCTTGTTGTGCGTAATGACGATAAATTGCGAAGTCTCGGACATCTCTCGCACAATATCGTTAAACCGCCCGATATTTGTATCATCTAGCGGCGCGTCCACCTCGTCGAGCAGGCAGAACGGCGATGGTTTTATCATAAAAATCGCGAAGATAAGGCTGATAGCCGTGAGCGCCTTCTCCCCTCCGGACAGCAGTGTGATGTTCTGGAGGTTTTTCCCCGGTGGTTGAGCGACGATATCAATACCGCTCTCGAGCATATTCTCCTCATCTAAGAGCCGCAACTCGGCGTGCCCCCCGCTGAAGAGTTTTGGAAAGAGCGCTTTGAATTTTTCATTAACAAGGTGGAATGTTTCAATAAAGCGTTTTTTGCTCGTCCGGTTGATCCTCCTGATCGCTTTATTCAATGTTTCGAGCGCCTTCAGGAGATCGTCCTGTTGCTCCACCATAAAAGTATAACGCTCATTGAGCTCCTCAAACTCCTCAATCGCGAGCAGATTCACCTCACCCATCGCGGCTATCTTGCCACGAAGCGTCTCAGCCGTTTGTACCGCCCGCTCCTTCTCAAACTCCTCAGGCAGCGTTTCTTCCGCTATATCATCCAACGATTTCTGGTACTTATCTCTCAATTTTTCCTCGATGCTCCGAAGATTCAAGAGCGCCTCTTCCCTTTTCAGCTGGCGAGCGTTCTTCTTGCCCGTTGCCTCGTTAAGCTCGCCTTTGACCCCGATCGAACCGAGCTCTAACTCACGCAACTCAGCCATATTACGACCATATTTCTGTTTAAGCGCCTCAACGCCCTCTTTGTCCTTTTCGCTCATCATGATACTTTTTTTCAGCTCGACCTCGATATCCTTCACCGTCGCGCCGATTCCGGCGTCTTCCTTATCGATCAGCTCGATATCGTTCTTGAGCTTGTTCAGGCGGCGTGTCCCGGAGTTGAGCGACTGTGTCAGGTGTCCGATTGAGCGCGCTATATTTTCCTTCTCCGCCTTCATTCTGGCGGAATTCACCCGCGCTTGAGTAAGCTCCTCGCTTTTCGCGTCTATATTGGTTTTTAAGGTCTCTGATTCCGCCGAAAAACTCTCTATAAGATCCTCTTTCCTCTCCTTCTCCGCGGCTAGCTCCTCAAGTTTGATCCTGCTCGCGGTAAGGTTATCATTCAGCTTATCTGACTGTTTTTTCAGGTCGCCGAACTCAAACGTTATCACTTTACCACGCTCCCGCAAGCGTTTTCCTTCCTCCTTCGCGCGGTTCAACCTGCTTGCTGTCTCAACTGATTTTATCCGGTTTTCCTGTAGAGATTCCCGGATGTTCTCCTGATCCGCTTTCGCTTTGCCGAACTCTGAACGCAGCGCGCTTATCGCTTCTTTTTGAGTCGCTATATCACTTTTCAGCTCGGCGCATTTTACTCCGAGCTCCTTGATCACACGCTCACGGCGCAGAATCCCTTCTGCTTTGACGCTACTGCTACCGCCATAAACTGTGCTGTTGATTATATCGCCATCCTTCGTGACGTATGTCTTTCTGCTCCCGTTCCCGAACTGCCCCATAGCGCTGTCAAAACTCTCGATGTAGAGAGTATCCCCGAGCAGCCCAAGGACAGGCGCCGCAAAATCATCCCGCGCCTTTACCCCGAGCGAAGTACACACCTGATCGTCACTGTCACTAGCGGTTGTGTCGCCATTTTGTAGCAGAACAAATCCGGCCTTGCCGAGATTGTTTCGCTTCAGGTGAGCTACGGCGTCCTTGATCGACTCACTGCTTTTCGCTACTATATACTCAAGTTTTTCGCCGAGCAGAGAGCTGACAGCGGTCTCATACGCCGGCTCCACCTCGATGAAATCCGTGACGACACCGATGATATCGTCACCATGTTTGAGGCTATCCTTCGCTTCCATAACGCCTTTGACCCCAGCGTTAAAGCCCTCAAAACTGCTCTTCAGCTCGTTCAATGAGTTCAATCGCGCGGAGACTTCCTTCAGCTCCCCTTCAGTCCCGGATAGGTGACGCTCTTTTTCTGTAAGATGGCCACGCAGGTCGTTAAGCTTCTGCTGGTTCTTGAGCTTACGACGGTCAAGCTCCTCCTTGTCAGTTTTCAATAGAGCGTGCTTCGACTCTATCTCCTCTAATTCGCGCGCGCTGCTTGAAAGGCGCTCTTTCAGGAAATCCTCCTCTTTTTTCAGCTTTTCGAGCCGTGTACCAAACGACGCGATGTGCTGCTCGAAGTTTGAGAGGTCGTTCCTCGTGCGCGCGATACCGGTCAAAATATTCACCAGCGCGGATTTTTCTTTGTCTGCCGTACCCGCTTTTTCTTTAAAAGCCCGGTTAAGCTCCTCGAACTCTTTTTGCAAAGAACGGATGCTCTCATCTAGAAACCGCCAGTCATCCCGCGCTTTTTTCGACTTTACCTCAGACTCCTCTATCTCTCTTTGCAACCTCTTCACGCGGGAGTTCAGCTCTTCAATTTCATGGAGACTACGGTTCTTGTTCTTTAGTAGCTCCACCTTCTGTCGTTCTTTGAACTCTATCTCATTTTCTTTCTTCTTTATATCGTTCATCCGGTTTAAGTAGATCTCCTGAGTCGCGCTCAACTGTTTTTCGACGTCAAGACTTTCGAGTTTAAGCGATTCCAACGCGCTGTCCTTTTCACTCATCTTCTTGCTTATCCCAAGCAGGCTCTCATCGAGCTTACGGATCTCCTTGTCGAGAGAGCTGAGCGCCTCATGCACTTCTATGCTATCGAAGCGGATAAGGTGCAGTTCGATCTCCTTCAATTGCTTCCTCTGCTTTTTGAACTCCTCTGCCCTCTTTGCCTGCCGCTCGACAGCGTTAAGCTGTTTTTTCAACTCAGCTACAATATCCTTCGTCCGCTGGAGGTTCAGCTTTGTCGCCTCCATCTTCTTGACCGCGGAATCCTTCCGGTTTTTGTACTTCGTTATCCCGGCGGCTTCCTCTATGATTATCCGCCGCTCTTCTGGCTTCGACCCGACAATCTGCCCGACCTTACCCTGCTCGATGATCGCGTACGCCTTCGCGCTGATACCGGTATCCATAAACAGCTCGCGCACATCCATCAAGCGGCATCGGGTATTGTTGATCCGGTACTGACTCTCCCCTGACTTGAACAGCCGCCGCGACACGGTTATCTCGCTGTACTCAGAATAATTCACCGGCACGTTTATGTTATCATTGGTGAAGGTGATCTTCACCTCGGCCATACCGAGCGCGCTAAACTTCTCGCTACCGTTGAAGATCATGTCCTCCATACCGCTACCGCGCAGGTGCTTTGAGCTCTGCTCCCCGATCACCCACCTGATCGCGTCTACGATGTTACTCTTACCACAGCCGTTCGGCCCGACAATAGAGGTGATCCGCTCGGGGAAGGTGAGTACAGCCTTCTCCATAAACGATTTAAATCCGGTTATTTCTATCTTTTTTATCTTCATTTAGTTTTTCTCTTCTGGAGTGTTTTGCGTATTTTACATTAACCTGATTTTTTTTACAATTGATTTTTTCTTCTGGGGTTTTTCAGACGTTCTTGAGATGAGATATTGTTGATCCAAACTTATTTTTTACGCGAATTTTTTATCATGTCCAACAGCTCATAGGCATTTGTAGAAGGGTTATCATGAGGCGATTTAGTCCCATCCTTAAGATGTTTTACTTTTAATCCTTTCGCTCTTTCTTTAGCTTGTTCATAATAGCGATTCATCATCTTAAAATTAAAAATCGCTTTTGAGTCATGGTCATAGCCAGGCATTACTTTAGATAACTCGCTTTGTAGTTTATGTCTGTGAATATTAGCCGTTTGATCTCGAAAGTGCAATAACCCCCATATCTCAAAACAAGGATTTGAAATACATACCTTAATTTTATTATCATCTGCTTGAGACTTTGCGTTAGGTATGTTTTTGTGGTCATCTATGTCAAACATAGCCCATACTTCATATTCTTCATCAAAGCTATCGCTGCTTCTGTCAGCTTTTTGTTTTAGCTCTTTCTTTTTTTCTGCCGCGGCACGAACTACAGATACAGGAACTCCCTGACCTCGCGCAATAGTAATTTCTACATGATAGTTTTTACAATGATTTTTAAAATCATTGATGTATGCTGGTTCAGTTTTCTCCCCTTCACAGAATATAAATATTTTTATCCCTGGATT
>JAJRXV010000217.1 GCA_024276115.1 Deltaproteobacteria bacterium | reverse complement strand
GTCGTCCTGAATTCATTTCAGGATCTTGTAACCCTATAAATACAAGCAGATCCCGAAACAAGAGGCGCGCCTCATCTATTTGGCAACAGTCCCATTAATTATAACAGGTAAGATGCGGTTGTCAATTTTGAATTCGAATAAATGAGCATTTTTTTTCTGTCTCCCTCATACGAAAAAAAACAAGAAAAAATCCCAATTGATAATAAGCAATCTTTATGCTACTCTCGCTTGAGGAGCTGAAAATGGGGTTATTAGAGACTGACGCGATATTATTGAAGTATGTTGATTCAGGTGAGGCTGACCGAGTACTCGTTTTCTTCACGCGTGATTACGGTAAGGTGACGTTGATAGCTAAGTCCGCTCGCAAAAGCATTAAGAGTCAGTTTTTGACAATCGATCTGCTCTCGTCGCAGGTAATACTCTATAAGGATAAGGCTCGTGGTCTTAAAATACTTAGCAGTGTCACGATGTTGGAGACTTTCTTTAACCTCCGCTCTGATATAAAGGTACTCGCTACCGCTATCTACTTTGCCGATCTTATCGATAATTTTTACCACGAAAATGAAAAAAACGAGGTGATGTACGACATTCTACGCTCTTTTTTAGTTCGTTTTGAGGCTGGAGTTTTTAAAGCTTCTGACATACCGGTGTTCGAGTTAAAGCTACTCGCACTGGCTGGGCTGGCGCCGAACATGTCAAATTGCCTCGACTGTGGCCGCGCTCTGGAGGCTGGTTCGGTGAAGAAGCCGCGATTCAGCGTACCTATGGGGGGATGCCTCTGCGACAGCTGCGGCAGCGCTACGGCGCGTGATTTTACGCGGAGCATATCGCTTGGCACCCTCAAGCTGCTCAACCTCGCGAAGGAGACACCGGTCGAAAATATCAGCAGAATAAATTTCACGAAGAATTCTTTAAAAGATGCCGGAATGCTGGGCGATTTTATACGCTATCACCTGAATAAGTCCCTAACATCACGGAGTTATTTGAGGAAGCTGGGGCTTGTTTAATAATAGTACGCATTGTTCTAACGACCTGTCAGGAGGGGCTTGAAATAGTGATATTTTTTGCTATAATATAAATATGAAGGAGTTGCACACACTTTTGCGTGAAGACGAGACTCTCGACACGATATACAAGGGTAAGGTTCTTATATATCAGAAGAAAAAAGGCTATCGTTTTTCGATTGACGCGGTTCTGCTCGCTGATTATGTCGGGCGGCTGAAAGGGCGTCGCGTAATAGATCTCGGTACCGGGTGTGGTGTTGTGCCTTTGATGATCGCGAAAAACGACCCTGAAAGAAAGATAGTCGGTGTTGAGATCCAGGATACTCTTTATGACCTTGCGCGGCGTAACGTCACGGTCAACGGGTTCGAGGAGCGTATAGAGATAATCAAACAGGATTTTCGGAGCATAAAGGGTATCTACCCACATGAAAGCTTCGATATCGTCTCGGCGAACCCACCATACATCAAAGCCGACTCCGGGCGGATAAACCCGCATGAGGAGAAGGCGATCGCGCGGCATGAACTGACTATGTCGCTCACTGATCTGGTGAGCGCGGCGAAATACCTGCTGGCGCCGACCGGTAAGGCGGTTATCATCTACCCCGCTTTTCGGGTGATTGACTTGATTAATGAACTCAGAGCGCAAAAGCTAGAACCAAAAGCGACGCAGATAATATACTCGCATATAGAGTCGGAGGGGAAACTTGTCATTATCGAAGCGTCAAAATCCTCCAAAAAAGGAGGGCTCAAGATACTGCCGCCACGCATTCTTTATAAGGAGTTGAATGTCTACACCGATGAAGTTGAGAATATCCTCGGGGGTGCGTAATAAAATCATTGAATGCGCGTTTTTTTGTGTTAAAATTTAAATATAACTGAAGGATCATATCATATCAACAGAGAGGATGCGATTGTGAAAGAGATAAAAAAAATAGGTATATTGACCGGTGGTGGTGACTGTCCGGGGCTGAACGCTGTTATCAGAGGTGTCACAAAATCCGCGATCAGCAGGCATGGCTGGGAAGTGATCGGGATTGCTGACGGATTTGAGGGACTCGTAGAGCCGAAGGGGCGGATACGGGAGCTTACTCTTTGGACTATCCGGGGGATTCTGCATGAGGGCGGAACGATACTGGGCACGAGTAACCGGGGGAACCCTTTTAATTATAAGAGCATAGTCAACGGCAAGGAGAAGGTGATCGACGTATCGAAGGTCGCTATCAGAAATGTCGAGAAGCTCGGGCTTGACTGCGTTGTCATCATCGGTGGTGACGGCACGTTATCTATCGCGCTCGAGTTCTACAAGCGCGGCATAAACGTCATCGGTATTCCTAAGACGATCGACAACGATATCATGGCGACTGATTATACTTTCGGTTTTCAGACCGCGGTAGTCACGGCGACAGAAGCGCTTGACAAGCTACACTCCACAGCAGAGAGCCATCACAGAGCTATGGTGATCGAGGTGATGGGGCGTTATGCCGGCTGGATAGCTATTGAGTCGGGGCTCGCGGGCGGCGCGGACTGTATTTTAATACCTGAGATACCGTACGACATAAATAAACTAGCGGAGAAGTTGAACAGCAGGAGCGCCGCGGGCAGCAAGTTCAGCCTTATAGTGGTCGCGGAAGGCGCAAAACCGGTGGACGGAGATATTTCGGTGTTAAAAGGGAGCGATAAGGGCTTTGGTATAGAGCGGCTTGGTGGAGCAGGCAATAGAATCGCGACTGAGATCTCAGAGCTGACAGGGATGGAATCGCGGGTGACAGTGCTTGGTCATGTGCAACGAGGCGGCTCACCATGCTCGTTTGACAGAATTCTCTCAACAAAATTCGGGGTTGCCGCGACTGAGCTGATCGCGAAAAACCGGTTCGGGGAGATGGTATGTCTGCATAACAACAAAATAAGCTCGATACCGATAACTGACGCGATAAACTCGCTCAAGCTGGTAGAACCAGACGGCGATCTTGTAAGGACAGCAGAATCTATCGGTATAAGTTTCGGAAGGTAACCGGTAAATATTAGTAACCCGGCAATCAAATGTATAGCTTTCGCGCAACGTCATTCCCGAGGACGCGCCACGTTATTCCCGAGGTTTTAATCGGGAACCCAGGACTAAACTCTGAGCAAAGCGAATAAACTTTGCTTTAAAGTTTAATGGGATGTTTGGAGCATGGATCCCCGATAGAGGCACTCGGGGATGACGTTGTGGAGGCACTCGGGGATGACGTTGTGGAAGCACTTGGAAAACACTATACATTTTATCGCCGGGTTAATAACAAAATAAAGTGACAAGAAATCAAGTAGAATTTTACATTTTATAACAACTATTTATGGGAGAACCAACATGAAAAAAACGTTTTTATCGCTAGCGCTGTCAGCTTTCATCTTCGCTTTTGTTTTCGGTCTAAAACCCGCCAACGCGACAGTGATGTTGAAGCAGTCGGTAGCTGATCTTACCGGCAACGCCGACAACATTGTCGTCGGAAAGGTAATAAAAATAAAAAGTGAGTGGAACCTGAAGCGGACAAAAATATTTACATATACAACAATCGAGGTGACGACAGAAGTCAAGGGCGTAAATGAGACGAAAACAGTGGTCATCAGGGAGATCGGTGGCGAGGTGGACGGCCGCAGGCTGTTCGTCGCCGGGAGCGCGCAATATAGTGAGGGCGAAGAGGTCGTTCTCTTTCTTAACAAACTTGAAAACTCATACAGGACTGTCGGCATGACGCAGGGGAAATATAACGTCATCACCGATAAAATCACCGGCAAAAAGAGTGTAATAAACAGAGCCGCGGGAGGTGTAACTCTCTTGGACAAAAACACGCGTGAGGCGGTCGAGCCTGACGGTGATATAGAGATGGAGCTTGAGGAGTTTATAGGCATTATTAAATTGAATATTAGTGAGTAGCGAGAATATAGGGTTCGAGGGCGCGAGGGTAAAAAGCAGAAGAAAGCTTAAAACGTATATAGGAGAAGTGAAATGAAATATATAGGAAAAAGGTATTCTTCACTAATAATAGTGATTTTTTTACTGTTTTTGTCAGTAGATTTGTCGTTCGGCTTTGGCCTGACCAGCTCGAAGTGGGATCAGGCGGATATGCCGGTGCATTACGCCATAAACAGCTCGGGCTCGTCTGACACAAGCGTATTCTCCGGGGTGGAATCATCGTTTACCACCTGGACGAACGTATCTAATAGTTACTTGAGCTATACGAGGGACGGCAACACAAGCAACACAAGCGGTGGAGTAAATGACGGTACAAACCTGATGGTATGGGTGGAGTCCGGCTGGTCGTACGATCCGAATACGATCGGGCTTTGCTCGGTATGGTCTTCTGGCGGTCGCTCGCTCGACTCCGACATTGAGTTCAACGGTGAGTACTTCACATGGTCAAGCTCTGGTGAAGCGGGCAAGATGGACGTGCAGAATATCGCGACACATGAGGCGGGACACGCGTCAGGTCTGGCCGACCTCTACAGCGGCGCCGATTCAGAAAAAACGATGTATGGTATGTCAGGAAATGGAGAGACGAAGAAGCGTTCTCTCGCCTCTGACGATATATTGGGTATTCAGTTCCTCTACCCGACCGGTGGCGGCGACAGTACACCGCCTGACACATCGATAAGCTCTGGTCCTTCTGGTACATGGACATCATCGAACAACCTGACTTATACTTTTACAGGTAGCGATGACACAACCAGTACCGCGAACCTGGTGTACCAGTATCAGCTCGTCGGCTACGATGCCAGCTACAGCTCAGCGTCGGCGACTACGACAGCGTATTATACATCAGTGCCGAACGGTTCATACACATTTAAAGTCCGCGCGAAAGATCAGGCCGGTAACGTAGACCTGACACCGGCGACATCATCGCTGACACTTAACTACACGTCACCGGATACCACAGCGCCAGACACCAGCATTGACAGCGGACCAAGCGGAACGATCACTGTTGACAGCGCGGCGTTTACTTTTTCCGGTACAGACGACACTTCCGCCTCGGGGAATCTAACATTTTCATACTACCTCGATGGTTACGACTTTGCCTACTCATCTTATGGCTCTTCTACCACAAAGAGCTACAGCGGTCTGACCGACGGTGGTTACACATTCTACGTCAAATCGAAGGATGAGGCGGGGAACATAGATCCGTCACCGGCGTCGCGGAGTTTTACTGTCGCGTTGCCCGCGCCTGACAGCACAGCGCCTGACACCAGCATCACCAGCGCGCCGAGCGGTACCATAAGCACGACCTCCGCGACGTTCACGTTTTCAGGTAGTGACGATATGACAGATGGGACAAATCTCGTATATTCATACTACTTGCAGGGGGTGGACTCTGACTTTTTAGCGTATACCGCTAGCACATCAGTGACTTACACTGGTCTTGCCAACAGTGATTTCACCTTCCACGTCAGGGCAAAAGATGAGGCGGGGAATGTTGACGCGTCCCCGGCCTCACAGAGCTTTACTGTACTCTACAGTGATTCTGGCAACGCCAGACCGATAGCTGCCGCCGGTGATGACAAGAGCGTAGACGCCGGGTTTATACAGCTAGACGGTAGCAACAGCTCCGACCCTGACGGTGACGCGATCACCTACAGCTGGTCACACGTACCGATTACTATTATGCAACCGGTTTCTATCACCGGCGCGGACACAGCGACACCATCGTTTACCCTTACCACCGCGATGACATATCAGTTCAAGCTCGTCGTTAATGATGGTACGGTAGACAGCGTGGCTGATTACATCAACGTAACTGTGAATGATGTTGTTCCGGTGGCCAACGCCGGGGATGATCAGACAGTGATGTTCAACACTGAGGTCACTCTTGACGGTAGCGGCAGTTATGACCCGAATGGAAGCGCTATAACATATCTCTGGACAGCGCCGGCAGGTGTTACTCTTGGGAATTCTTACGATATATCGCTTTCTGATACGACCGCCGCGAAACCTACCTTCACCCCGACCGTAGCCGGTGTATATGAGTTTTCGCTGACAGTCAATGACGGTACGAACAACTCAGACCCTGACAAAGTAAATATAATCGTCAACTCTGACAACGCGATCCCGGTAGCTGACTCTGGTAGCGACCAATATGTCTCATCCGGCGACACTGTCACGCTAGACGGCAGCAACAGCTCAGACGCTGACGGTGATACGCTAACATATTCATGGCGGCAGATAAGCGGTACGACGGTAACGCTCTCTGACAGCACAGCGGTCTCACCGACCTTTACAACGAGCGGCAACGACACTTTGAGCTTCGGGTTGATCGTCAACGACGGTGAGTTCGGGAGCCCTGAGGATATCGTGGACATATACGCCAGCGATGAGATATACGGTAGCACGACGATAACCAAAGAGGGCGGAATATTTACATTTAATACTGACCAGGGGATCGCCTCGCTGCTCTTCGTTTATGGGACTCTCACTGATGACCTTGTCGTTTCGGTAGGAAAATACGCTAGTCCGCCGAACATGCCGGAAGGTTTTGACGCACTCGGAGTCGCTATGGAGTTTGAGCCTGACGGCGCGACATTCAGCAGTGCTGTGCGGGTCGGTATATCTTACACCGACGAACAACTTGGCAGCAACACTTTAGGGCAGATAAACGTATTTTATCTCGACCCTGATACAGGGACATATACGAACCTGCCTGTAGTTCATATTGACACGCCGACGAATACAGTGTATTTTCAGACAACGCACTTTTCTGTGTACCGGCTCGCTACCGAAAAAGCGGACGACACCACAACAACAGGCGGTGGTGACGGAGATACAACAGAAGAGGATAAGAAAGAAGAGTCTGTGAGCTGTTTTATAGCGGAGGCTTCTTTCAGAGACGCGGGCAAGTCATCATTGTTAGAGGATATTATTGGAAAGATCAAAGGGCTTATTGAGTAGTTGGAGGATGATTAGAAAGTACAGCATAGCTATATTTTTCGCCATACTAATAAATATAGTCACATATTCAGCCGTTTATTCTTATGAAGTTATCACTACCGGGGCAAATGGTTCAGGCAATGAACTGCACTGGACAAAGGAGCAAATGCCGGTAAAGTACCTGCTGAACGCTGAAGGCTCCGCTGATACACCTTCGGCCCTAAAAGCTATCAGAGAATCGTTCAAGTCTTACTCTGATATCGATGGCGCTTACCTCGAATACAGCGACGGTGGCACTACCACGAGCAGTAATGGCGGCGCCTATGACGGCATGAACATCCTCATGTGGCACGAAACGAGCTGGCCGTCGTACTACCCCGCGAGCGTTATCGCTGTCTGCACGACATGG
Organism: Deltaproteobacteria bacterium; assembly: GCA_024276115.1. Lineage (GTDB taxonomy): Bacteria > Desulfobacterota > JAJRXV01 > JAJRXV01 > JAJRXV01 > JAJRXV01. The sequence continues at coordinate 18,692 of JAJRXV010000217.1, read as the reverse complement.
TATAACGTCGATGGCGACGGTAGCATATTAGACGCTGACATAGTGTTCAACGGTGTGGACTATAAGTGGAGTACCACCGGCGCTACTGACGCTATGGATGTGCAGAACATCGCGACGCATGAGATCGGGCACTTCAGCGGTCTTGCCGACCTCTACTCTTATTTTAGCGATTCTGAAAAAACTCTCTACGGTTACGCTAGTAATGGTGAAACAAAAAAACGGACATTCGATCAGGATGACGAGGATGGTATAAGGCACATTTACCCCGCTGGCGCGTCTTCTGGCGATATCAACGCGCCGGAGACGACCATCTCTAACGCGCCTGCCGGCACGATAACAGACTCAAATTCTGTTACATTTACATTCTCTGGCGCTGATGATACAACGCCTGGCGATAATCTCATTTTTGCCTACCGGCTGTATGCCCACGAGCTGGCGTACTCCAACTACTCAAAAAATACGCGGGTCACATACGATTCAATTCCGAACGGTGAGTATACTTTTATGGTCAAAGCGAAGGATGAAGCGGGGAATGTTGACCCGACCCCTGCCGAAGCGAAATTTACGATCGATGTTCATCTGCCGGATACTGAGCCGCCCGAGACGACGATCGATGACCCGCCTGACAGCGTCACCCACTCGAATATCGTAAATGTTGGCTTTACCGCTATCGACAACCAATCGAACGCGACGATGCTTACATTTTCCACATATTTAGAGGGTTATGACTCCGCCTACTCTGACTTTGAGGCGGTTACGTCGCGCAGGTACCTGCCTCTGCCGGATGGCACGTATACTTTTTATGTCAAGTCGAAGGATGAGGCGGGGAATGTCGATCCATCACCGGATTCGATCAGCTTTACGGTGCAGTTCGACGGCTATGAGAACCAGACCCCGACCGCTGATGCTGGTGTCGATCAGATCTCCCAGACCGGGGGGCAGCTCTTCCTCTCGGGGTTCAGCAGCAGCGACCCTGAGAATGACGCGCTGAGTTACGAGTGGATACAGACTGGCGGTGCGAATGTGACGCTTATCAACGCAGACACCGCGCACCCGTATTTTATTCCGTTCACCACTGACACGCTTACGTTTGAGCTGACAGTCTCTGACGGGCTGAACAGCAGTGAGAAGGACAGTGTGCAACTCTACCTGGTGAACTACATACTCGCGAAAGGGTCGGTGACGCCAGAGCTGAAGGTGGTCGAACTCAAGACCACAACTGGTGATTACACATTTGATTTCTCTAATGCCGATATCAGCGCGACAGTTGATTTCGCGATCGGGAGGAGTGAAAGCTCTCTGCCCCTCACCGATGGCAATTTCGCGATCGGGAAGATCTTCGAGATGGAGCCTGACGGGCTTGCGTTCGGTGGAGATATTGTAGTGACTATACCTTACGACGATGAGATGCTGGTCGGGTACCCGGCGGAAAACATGCGGCTCTACTGCTATGACAGCTCTGCTGGCGGCTACAAACAAAAGCGTATAGAGAATATCGATACGCTGAACAGCCGGCTCACTTTCAGGAGTGCCAGTTTTACTAAATATCAGCTCGCGCTTACGATAAATCCGTCGAGTGGTGATGGTAGCAGTGGCGGTGGTTGTTACATCGCTGAGGCGGCGTATGATGGCAAATCACCACTAATCTCCCGCTACTTGCGGTATGTCGCGAACTGTTTTGGGTTCCGTTGATAATGTGAAAAAAGAAGGGTGGTTTTTTTAGGCTGTGGCGCGTTCGCAGGAGTTTTTCCGCCCGATTCCACCTTGACAACCTTGTATATGCAGGCTAAAATACCTAAAATAAAAAAGATTACAAAACAACATGAAAAGAAAAGCACTAACATACGCGAAAGTAGACCTCAACAACCTGAGGGATAACTTCAACAGCATAAAGGCGCTACTGAACCCCGGGACACAGATCATGTCGGTTGTGAAAGCTGATGGTTATGGCCACTCGGCGCACTACATCGCGAAGGCGCTCGATCACGTCGGCTCTGACGCTTTTGGGGTCGCCAACCTCAATGAGGCGCTCGAACTGCGAATAAAATCCGCTGTCTCAAAGGATATCTATATTTTGAGCGGCGCGGACAGCCAGAGCTTTCCCGAGGTGATCAAGCACCGGATGATACCGGTGATATATGATCTCACAACGCTCAAACAGCTTAACAAAGAGGCGCGAAAAGCGAAGACGCGCGCGCGGGTACACCTGAAATTCGACACTTGCATGGGGCGGCTCGGTTTCCACCCCGAGAGCGCGAAGGATATCCTGACCGAAGCGGTGAAGCTTGAGAACATCGATATCGACGGTATTATGTCGCACTTTTCGTCGGCAGATGAAGAGGATCAGAACTACACGCGCGATCAGCTCAGCCGTTTTTGTGAGGTTTTGCGCATCGCCGACGAGCTAGGTCTGAACCCGCGATACAGGCACATCGCCAACTCGGCGGGGATAATAAACGCCCCAAAATCGCACTTCAACCTCGTGCGCCCCGGGATAGCTCTATACGGCGGCGCCCCCTCAAAAGAGATGAGCGGCAAGCTAGACCTGAAGCCGGTGATGTCGCTACACAGCAGGATACTCGATATTCGGACGCTACCGGCGGGGAAGAGCATCTCATACTCGCGCTCTTTCACAACAAAGCGCCGTAGCCGAATAGCCGTGCTACCGATCGGGTATGCTGACGGGTACAGCCGACAGTTTTCAAACCGGGCGCGCGTGATGATACACGGCAAGGCGGCACCGGTAGTCGGGAATGTCACAATGGATATGACGATGGTGGATGTCACCGATATAGCTGAGGCAAAAGTCGGCGATTATGTTACGCTTTTGGGTGAATCTATCACAGCGTGGGAGCTGGCGGAGATGAGCGGTACGATAAACTATGAGATCTTCACCGGGATATCAAAACGGGTCGAGCGGCAGGTCTGCGACGTAACAGAATAAACTTTACTCTACTCCTCCTCCACAACCTTACCATCGACAATCTTAAAACTCTTCAGCTCTGGGCGACTGCTCTCTAGCAGCGATATTATGACGTAATACAGCTCAGGCCATATCGCCTTCGTGATATCCACCCGCGACGGGTACGCGATCGACGTCGGGTGTGAGTGGTAGATACCGATGAAATCAAGCCGGTCAGCGTCGAGAGTGTCGAGGGCGCGCTTCAGCTCCGCGGCGTTCATAGAGTACTCTGTCGCGGTCGGTGTGTCGTTCTTCACCCTGATGACCTTTGTGACACGCGCGCCGCTACCGGCTATGATGCCGCAACACTCCACTGGGTTCGTCTCAAGCGCGTGCTTTATCATTTCGTCGTGATGTTTCCGTGTAATCTCCAGCATTTTCACCGCTCCACTTTCCTGAGATATATAATTTGGTATTATAGTCAACCATCAGAGGGTTGTCAAGAAGCGGAGAAATGTTGCTTGATATTTTAGGTATAAATGGTATATTAATAAATATATCAAAAGCCTATGAAAAAACAAAGTGAACGGACCCCATACGTACTGCACCTTGTAGGCGCGATAATCTTCACCATCGGTATCACTATGCTGCTGCCGCTGGTGTTTGTATTCGCCTATAGCGAAGTCAGAATTTACGGAACTAAAACGCTGATGGCGTTTTTGCTACCCGCGTTTTTGTGCATTTTGTCCGGTCACTTCCTCCAGCGTAAATTCAAGTTCTCCCCGCCAGACATAAAGGGCGCGATGCTGATAACGGTCTACGGTTGGGTCACTGCCTGCGTGCTTGGAAGTATCCCCTTCTTGTTCGCGCTTGACAAGCCGGTCATAGACGCGTTCTTCGAGTCGGTCAGCGGCTTTACCGCGTCTGGTATCACCGTCTTCACCGGGCTGGACTATATGCCTAAGAGTATCCTCTTTTGGCGCTCGCTGATGCAGTGGCTCGGTGGTCTCGGTATCCTCACGTTCTTCCTCGCGATTACATTCCGCGGTGGTAGTGCGTCGTTCGCGATTTTTGGCGCCGAGTCCCACAAGATATCATCGACCAGACCGGTGCCCGGGCTCTTCAACTCCATCAAGATATTATGGGGTATATATATCATTTTTACCATCGCGACGTTGATACTGTTTTTGGTCGAGGGGATGCCGGTTTTTGACGCTATATGCCACATGCTGACATGTATATCGACCGGTGGCTTCTCCCCGCATGACGCGTCGATCGGTTACTATGCGCTAAACGGTTTCAAAAACGCCCTGTTGATAGAGTACACGATCATCTTTTTTATGGTTTGCGGTGGTATTAACTTCTTCATCCATTACCGGGTCATGTTCAAAGGCGAGTTCAAAATACTGACCCGTGACTATGAGATCAGGTGGTATTGGTGGATCATTATCGTATCAATATGCCTTATCACGCTTGACCGACTCATGCACTTTGGCGGCGGCGGTTACGGCATCACTCGGGCGTTTGACATCACGGCTGTTTTCGAGAGCATACACGAGAACTTTCGCTACGTCGCTTTTCAGGTTATCTCGATCCTGACCAGCACAGGTTACGCCACAAAGAATATAAACGATCCATTTTTTCCTGTGCTTTCGCAACAGCTGATAATGATATTGATGGTCATCGGTGGTTGTGTCGGTTCTACCTCGGGAGGGTTTAAGGTGTTGAGGATCGCGATTCTCAACAAGATGGTCGGCAGGGAAGTGTTTAAGATCAGAAAAATTAAAAGCGCTGTCGCGCCGCTGGTAGTCAACAAGAAGATAATCCCGTCGAGTGAGCTTGATAAGATCGGCGCTCTCTTTTTCGCGTGGATGGCGATTTTGGTTGCTGGTGCTATGATCACCGCTCTCTTTTCTGACCTTGGACCGTGGCAATCGTTTTCGGGTATGTTCTCTGCGCTCGGAAATATGGGGCCGATGTTTATATCAGCCGACAAGTTGATAAGCCTGAGCCCGGTGATAAAGCTGACATATATAGTCGGGATGCTAGCCGGGAGGCTCGAGATATTACCGATAATTTATATATTGAAAATAAAAAGTTGGAGGTGACACGTGTATATAGTGATAGGAGGCGGCGGCGTTTCAGGTCGTATGCTGGCGGAAAACCTACAGGAACGCAAGCACGACGTAGTTGTAGTCGAGCAGGATGAGGGGCTGTGTGAGCGGATTTACGCCGAGCTCGGTGTGGTCACGGTCAGAGGTAGCTCACTTGACATAAATATCCTGAAAGAAGCCGGAATCGATAAAGCGGATATAGCGGTCGGGACGATGTATGAGGATGAGAGCAACCTCACTTTCGCCATTCTTGCAAAGAGCTTTAACGTGCCGAGCATAATGGTCAAGATGCGTAAACCTGAGTATGAGCGGGTGTTCGAGGTTGCCGGCGCGACCTCTGTCTCCAATGTGACCGAACTATTTATACGGCACGTTATGATGGAGATTGAAAACCCGAATGTACGGATCATCACTACGCTCGAGCGCGGTAAGGCTGAGTTGATAATGGTAAGGGTTCCCAAGGGGGCTGAGATCGCGGGAAACACTATCAACGATATCGTTCAGCGCGAGGATTTTCCGAAAGACTCGGTTTTTGCCGGGATATTGCATGAAGAGTCCGAGATCATCACGATACCGAGAGGTAATCACGAGATAAATGAAGGCGCGAAAGTATTCATGGTATGTCAGCGCGAGAGCTTCTCGGTTATTTCAGAGATGCTGACAAAGCTGAAGTAGGGTCAGAAAATTTTACTTAAATAAAAAGGTTGGGCTACGGCTACAGGTGCGAAATGAACAATAAAAAACTAAAAAAACTAGAAGAAAGCATAGGTTACGAGTTCGAGAACAAGGATCTCCTCCTCACCGCGCTCACGCATAAGTCATACACGTACGAGTCGAGCGGCAGGGTAGATTACGACAACGAGAAGCTTGAGTTCCTCGGGGATTCTGTCTTGAGCCTCGTCGTCAGCGACCTTATATACAAGAAGAATCACGACTTCTCCGAGGGGCAGCTCTCAAAGCTCCGCGCCTCGTTGATAAACGAATACTCCTTGAACAATATCGCTCAGACGTTGAACCTCGGGGATTATCTTTTTCTCGGGAAGGGGGAGGAACAGACCGGTGGTCGCATGAAATCGTCACTCCTTTCAAACGCTTATGAGGCTATCTTGGCGGCGATATACATGGACAAGGGGTTCGAGACGGCGTATAAAATAATCAAAGAACACTTTAACGAGTCGATATTCACCATCTCACCGACCAAGCTCAACAGAGATTACAAGAGTCAGGTGCAAGAGCGGATACATAAAATACACAAGAGCAACCCGAACTATAGGATCGTGAGGAAAAGAGGACCGGATCACCAACAGGTGTTCGAGGTCGAACTGGTCGTCGGCAAAAAACGTATCAGCATGGGCAAAGGCAGCAGTAAGAAAGAAGCGGAGCAGGATGCCGCGGAAAAGGGCTTGAAGATATTAAAAAAATGCGACACAGAATAATCCCGGTTTTCATACCGCACGCGAGCTGTCCTGAGAGGTGCGTCTTTTGTGACCAAAACAGGATCGCCGCCACCGAAGAACATAGCATCGAATCAATAAAAAAAATCATAGCCGACGGAGTGGCTGGAGGTGTCACCCCCGCAAGCCGCGACCTCCAGTCAAGGGAAGGTAGCTTTAACGAAGTCGCGTTCTACGGCGGTAGCTTCACCGCGATAGCGCCCGAGACGCAGGTGGCGCTACTCAGCCTTGCGCGACCGCACATAGAGAGCGGCGCGATCGACTCGGTGCGCGTCTCGACACGCCCGGACTGCATCGATGACGAGATTCTCACGCGTTTGGAGGGGTTCGGTGTCAAGACGATAGAGCTTGGTGTGCAATCAATGGTGGACTCAGTACTTGCCGCGAACCGGCGTGGTCACACAGCGGCTGACACGGTGAAGGCATCGCGCCTGATTAAAGAGGCGGGCTTTACGCTCGGACATCAGATCATGCCCGGGCTTTATCGCGATACGCATGAGTCTATCCGCGCGACGATCGACGGATCACTCGCGCTCAAGCCTGACCTGATGCGTGTTTACCCATGTTTGGTGGTGAAGGGAACAGAGCTTGAAAAACTCTACCGCGCTGGCGAATACAAACCGCTTACGCTCGATGATGCGGTAGACGTATGCAAGGATATCTACAAAAAAGCGCACCACGCCCGGGTGAAAATCATACGTATGGGTATCCACCCCGACCGGGGTTTTATGGAAAATGGGCTGGTGGCGGGACCGTTCCACCCGGCGTTCAAGCACCTCGTTATCTCGGCGCTCTTCTATGACGCGAGCGTGAGGCTGATCGAGGAGATGTTGGGAACTGAACAAAATAATTCCCCCGCCACGATGACATTCAGCGTCACCCCCCGCGACATCTCTAGTTTTATCGGTATCAAAAAGAGCAACCTAAGCCGACTGCAAGAAAAATTTCCATTTAATGTTGACATCTTGCAGGATAAAGAGTTACAAAAGGGTATAATCGTTTTGCGGTGCGGTGAAAGAAAATTGAGCGCCGAGGTTATAGAGTGAAGAATTATGAATGATGAATTAATAATGAAACAGCTTGAGCAGAGCGAATAAACTTTGCCCTATCGTATAGAGCCTTACATCAGGAAAGTGTTGCCAAATAGCAAAAATACCGATTTTATGTAAAATAATTGTCTTTTGTAAGTTATGGATATTACGGGGTAGCGACCAACGGAAGCGTAGGGGCGGAGCCCCTAAATTGTATTGGGCAACATGCCCATCAGGAGAAAAAATGTTTGTCAAAGAAGTAAAAGATATAACGCCGCTTGAGTGGTACGCTGCTCTGGAGGATGATGAGCAGCCGTTTCTTTTGGATAGCAGCGTTGACCATGAGAACTGCGGGCGCTACTCTTTCGTTGGTTCAGACCCATTTCTTACATTCAGATCATACAACGACGAGGTGGTCATCAAACTCAAGGGCGCGCGGGAGAAACGCTTCCGCTCGAACCCTTTTGACGAGCTCGGAAGGCTGCTCGCAAAGTATAAGCGTAACGCGCGCAACCTCCCATTCACTTCTGGGGCGGTGGGGTACTTCGCGTATGAGATGGGGCGGCATATTGAGACGCTACCGAAATCTCTGGCTGAGGATATCAAACTCCCGCACTCTTTTTTCGGTTTTTATGACACTATCTACATACACGACCATCTGCTGAAGAAAAGCTACGTCGCGTGCGATGATACAGTTTCCGGACTATCTGGCAGGGGGGCAGAAGCAAAGTCGCAGTGGTTGATCGACAAAATAACCATGCGAACGCGCTTCGATATACCTGAGATGCCATCGCTGAAAGATATAAAGCTTGAGTCTAATTTTACGCCCGAGGAGTACAAGCTTGGGGTAAAAAAAGTGCTCGGGTATATTGAGTCTGGTGATATATATCAGGCGAATGTCTCTCAGCGCTTCGCGATTGATTATGACGGTGACGCTCTCGCCTTCTACAAGAACTTTATCGAGGTGAGTCCCGCGCCGTTTGGGGCGGTAATCAACGTTGATGGCGCGGTAATAATGAGCAACTCCCCAGAGCGTTACCTGAAGCGGGAGGGCGATTATATTCAGACCCGCCCGATCAAGGGTACGCGTCCGCGCGGCAAGTGCGCGGCGTCGGATGAGCGGCTGAAGCGTGAGTTGAAGGCGAGTGTAAAGGATCAGGCAGAGCATCTTATGATCGTCGATCTCGAGCGGAACGATCTAGGGCGTGTGTCGGAGTACGGTTCGGTGCAGGTCGAGGAGTTTGGCATAGTCGAGAGCTACTCGAACGTCCACCACCTTGTTTCGACTGTCTCGGGGCGGCTGAAAGAGGGTACTACCTCGATCGACTGCATAAAGAACTCTTTTCCCGGGGGCTCTATCACCGGAGCCCCAAAAATCCGCTCTATGGAGATAATCAGCGAGATAGAGCCGACAGCACGCTCGGTCTATACCGGCGCTATCGGCTATTTCGATTTCAGCGGTGATTTCGATTTCAACATCGCTATCAGGACTGCGATATATTATCAGAATAAGATATATTTTCAGGTTGGTGGCGGTATAGTCGCCGATTCAGACCCGGATCTTGAGTACGACGAGACTATCGTCAAGGCGGAGAGTTTTTTGAAGACCGCCGGTATTGAGGTTGGCAGGGAGTGATGAGTGGCGGCTTTTTCTTTGCCTCCTTGCTGTTTGTCTGAACGCAACCTTCAAAACCACTATGTGCTTTTCTTGTAAAAGGCTGAATTGAAGCTGAGAGCGAATGACCTGCGACTATTTTACACTGACAGTGTCGTAGAGTCGATGAACATGAAGGAGGAGCTGTTCGGATTTAAAATGACCTGACGATAGTCGCTGTCAAGCGATTAACAAAAAAAAGAGGCCGGGTTATTTCTCCGACCTCCTTGATAGAGATTCATCTTATTGGTAATCGATCTTACCAGTTGACAGCGACACCAACTACTACAACGTCGTCATCAACTTTGTCTGAACCGTTATCCTTCTCATCTTCTCTCATCTGGTACTCGACTTTGAGCTTAGCGCCTTTTGCGAGTTTACCGTTCAGATCAAACTCTTCGTGGATAGCGTAAGAAATACCAAAGCTTGTGTTAGTTTGTACATTGTTATCCACCTCTTCATCAGTGTCATAAGACTCGTATCTAACAGCGACTTCTAATGTGTCTAGGTTACTTCCGACGTCAAGAGTTGCAAGAGGTCTGAAGCTCAACTGAGCGTAGTAACCAGAAAGAGTTTTATCTTTGCCACTAACCGCAGAAGCCAACTCATCAGTACCACCAACGTATTCAGCGATGATAGTTGATTCCGCCGGGCAGTTGTAGAGGTCTTTGCCATCGATTCTTAAGTGAGCGCCAAATCTGCTTGAGTTGTTAGCGTCAATCGCCTCTGCAGTAGCAGTCGCGGCTGTTCTACCGTCATAGTTACCGGTTACATAAGAACCACCGATGTTTAGACCTTCGACAGCGTCTGAGATGGAGAGCTTTGCGCCTATTGACTGGTACGCGTTACCGCCGCCACTTGAGTCTCTTGAGATACCACCGTTTTTGGCGTCGCCATTCACAGTGTAAACGCTGAGCGAACCAACGCTTGGAACCTTTTGCTCAAATCCGATACCGACATCACTCCATGTACCCCTGATGATTTTTCTCATAGGGTCAGGGCGTGTTATCAGCTTGTTCATGTGTCCTGGGTAGCTGTCATATTCAATGCCGAAAGGTACGTAGAAAACGCCGCAGAATAATCTTGTATCGCCACCTAAAGCTTTAGGTGTGTAAGAAGCGGACGCGGCGTCAAGCTTGATCTCACCGTTTCCACCGGCTCTGTTGTCAGCTTCAACGCTGGTAATAGTACCGTCGTCATCTTCATCTGTATCAATTTCCGCACCCTCAAGTCTTGGGAAGTGCTCATACTCGAACTCACCGCTGACGTATACTTCGTCGCTGATAGTTTTCCCCATCCAGATGGTTATTTTATGAGCGTCAAAAGTACCTCTTGCGTTCTCTTTGTCCCACCACTCGAATTCATAATATCCGTGGATCTCCATGCCCTCTTCAGTAGAACCCATGTCTGACACCATATCAGGGTCAAAATCATCTGACGCGAAACATAAAGAAACGGCAAAAACAACCGACATTGAAACTACTAAACTAATAAATATTTTTTTCATATACGCCTCCTCTTCTTTTTTAGTTCAATTATTCAACTTTAAAAACAAAATATCCAAACGCTGTGTTAAGATTATTCTTGATTACGTCTGTATTCTTCTTGAATTCCTCGACATTAGCGGTATCTTTATAAAGGGAACCTAGGTTCTTAAACGCTTTAATGATCTCCTTATCTAATGAAGTACCGTTTTTCTTGTCATGTTTTGCTACATAACCTCTCAGAACTTTTGAGTAATAAATCTTGCAGATAGCGAGTTTACTCTTTGAATAGACAGGGTCTTCTAGCTTTTTCTCGACCATTATTTCAAATTTTTCTATTGTTGAAAGATAAATCAGGTTTGCGAGAAGTTTGACAGTCTGTTTGTAGTCCTTATCCGCGACCGCTTTTTCAATTTCCGGCATAAGGTTGAAGCCCTTGAAATGGTTGTCCATACTAGCGATTGGAGTTTTAACGCTCTCACTTCTAATAACTTTTTTGATCTTCTTCCAGTTTTTGGTCTTGACTGCCGAAATGGATTTTTTGAAAGCTACATACACCGGGTCATCAGCGGCCGAATCACCATAACCATAAGAGAAAGCAAGACTGGGTAGAGTCAACATCAGGAGCATGATAATTAATAAAGACTTCGTAAGAATCTTACTCACTTAATCACCTCCTTTTTTGTTTTGTCAACTGGTTAAGTTAGCTAAATCAATCATATTACTAATTTAAAGTACTGCACTTTTTCTCGTTGTCAAGCCCTTTTGTAATTTTATCTTAAAATGTAATAGTGTAATACTACTGCCGTCGTCCCGCAGGAGTATTGTATTGGTAAAAAAAAGGGGACCGATCGGTCCCCTGTGTTAAATAATAGTTTTTTGTTAGTCCTGGATCCCGGTAACTAGTTCGGGAATAACGGTTACTTATTAATCATCTGCAACGCGTGAGAAGCGATGTTCCTTACGTTTTGCTCACTGTCCCTAGAAGAGAGAACTTTCAGTGGTTCGATAGCTGATGGATCACCGATAACACCAAGTACTAACGCCGCTTTTCTGCGGTAGTGTATATTGTCATTGCTGAGTGCGGTGATAAATTCATCTACGGCATTTTTAGCTGACTCAGAAGTCCTCCAGCTTGGATCGATTTTTACGAGCGCTCTTGTTGTGGCAGAGCTTCTTGTTATTGTGAACTCGTCTTCGTACTTCAGTGCTGAGAGGAGTGGGTGTATAGCGCGTGTATCACCAATCTTGCCAAGCGCCTTCGCGGCGCCCCAGCGTACTTCCCAGTCATCATCACGTAAAGCGTTTATCAGCGGTGTAACGACTCTAGCGCCTCTGCTCGCGAGTTCGTCCCACTTCTGTGTCGCGAAGAGGAGAGCTACCTGCTCAGATTTGTTCATTGGTTTCCAGTCCAAGCCTGAAAGCGCGTCTGCGGCGCTGTTTCTGACTGACCTGTTCTTGTCTCGCAAGGCAGTTACCAAAGGCTTGATTGCTCGTTTGTTACCGATCGAACCAAGAGCGACAACGGCTTTCCAGCGAGATAAGTTATCCTCATTTGAGAGTGCGCTGATAAGTGAGTCAATCGCGACGGCGCTCTTTATCATTCAGAGCGCTTCTGCCGCCGCACTCTTCACATAAGGCTCAGAGTCATCATTAAGCAGAGCTATCAAAGGTTTGATAGCTCGTTTATCAACTGTTTCACCGAGCGCTAAAGCGGCAACCCGTCTCACCTTCAGGTCAGGGTCTTTTAGTGTAGCGATGAGTGGCTCGACAACGCTTACGCTGTTCATCTTGCCTAGCGCCCATGCGGCCTGCTCTCTAATTGGGCTGACCTCATCTTTTAACGCTTCTATCAATGGCTTGATCGCGCGCTGGTCGCCCATTTTACCGAGTGCTTCCGCGGCTTTCCATCTTGTTTCCCATGACGGGTCTTTCACCGCGGCGATGAGTGGCTCTACAACACGGCTGTCACCGGTTTCGCCAAGCGCGGACGCGGCGTTTCCTCTTATACGTTCGTCATCGTTATGTAATGCTTCTAAAAAGTTCGGTACCGCTTCTTTCGCTTCCTTGCTACTTCTCCAGCTTGGGTTGATCTTGTCGAGCGCCAAAGAAGGTCCGAGTTGTGACATCCAGTCTTCTTCTTTCATTGCGGAGAGCAGAGGTTTAACCGCGCGTGAATCACCGATTTTGCCGAGCGCGTCCGCCGCGCCCCAGCGTACTTCGGGGTCTTTGTCTCTTAGTATAGTAATAAGTGGAAGCACAGCGCGCCTGTCGCGTATCTCTCCTAGCGCGAGGGTAGCACCCCAACGGACTTCCCAATCCTTGTATTTTAATGCGTCTATCAGTGGCTTGACAACCCGGCTGTCACGAATCTTGCCGAGTGTTTTCGCCGCTTCTATTCCCGCGCTTGTGATTATTGTGGCGGGGTCTTTGTCTGTCGCTTTTTTGTCAAAAGTCAGTCTGATCGAAGAATCGTCTCCAAGAACTCCGAGAAGGTAAGGCACTGCCGGTGCGGCGCGTTTACCGATCCTGCCGAGGTCATAAGCCGCATAGCCACGCTCGGTAGGTTCAGAAGAGTACAGCTTTTCAATCAACCCTTTTATGTCGGTTGAAATATCTGCCGGAATATCTTCTTGTGGCGGTAGGTAAAGCTTTTTCGCGTAAGATGCCGATGCCATAACCATAAAAAGGCAAAGAATAGATATTGTTGTTACGCAGTTAATAATATTACGCTTATTCATATAGTCCACTCCCTTGTTTAAGTCTGTTTAAATCATAAAATAGCTTTAAGTCGAGAAAATCCGCAACTCCATAATGGCGGGGGGCACTCCTCCATACTCTATTTAAAGATACAGTGTAACATCGTTTCTGTCAAGATAAATAAAAGAAATAAAACATGAAAAAAACGCTTAGGTTACAATAATTCAAATAATTCACCATGATACATGATAGGATTTTCCGCTAAAAAAACATAAGAAAAGAGCGTCGGTGAAAAAAAACTTGACTTTTTATGTAAAGCACAGGATATTTATGTTGCTGGTTTGTTTGACACTAATTAACCTGGCGATAAAATATAGTGTTTTCGCACCGCGTAGTTCTAAGTCCCCAAACTGTCATTCCCGAGGTAGTAATCGGGAACCCAGGACTAAAATAGTGAGCGGAGCGAATAAACTTTATTTCAGTTTAATGGGATGTTTTGATCCTGGATCCCCAATAAAAGAACTTGGGGATGACGTTCTGGGAGGACTCGGGGCTGATGGAATAAGACAATGCGTACTAATAATATAACAATTAAACACTATATATTTTGTTGCCGGCTTAATAACTAATAAAAATGAGAATAGAGGATACAATATTGAGAAATATAAAAAGCCCCCCGAACAAGTTGCTGAAAACATTAATGGTGTACATTATCGCTATCGTTATTGTTGTCGTGATCTCCGATGTCACGCTTGCCGACACTCAGACAACAGAAAACAACACTGAGCCGACAAAAGCTACCGAAGGAGAGGAGGTCACTGCGAAGAAGACTTTTTTTGTGCCTGAGTATGAGCTTTGGGCGCCATACTTCCCGAAAATCGACAAAGAGGCGATAACGATTGCTGTCATCCCTTTTAAAGCTTCTGCTTTGATAGGGAGCGCGGGTAGCGCCGCGGATGAAGTAAGGGAGGAGTTGGAGTTCCGCCTGACGCAACGTATCAACCACCTTAAATCGTTGAACCGCGAAGAGTTGAGAGAGGAGTTTGTCGCGTTTACAAAGAGGGATGATGTATGCACCCCTGATGACCTGTTTGACAATTGGTATGACGCTACCAAATCAGACAGGTATAATATAATGAGCATGGAGAGGATATCGGCGATTTTACGCAAGAACAATATTTTGCAAGCTACTGTAAACATAGAAACAATCCAGAAAAACGCTGATCTGCTCGGCGTTGATTCCGTTATCACCGGGCAGGTCAAGAGGATAACAGACGCCGAAACTTCCTTTATTTTGAAAGCGATACGACCTGACAGTGGCGACGTGATTTATTCTGAGCGTTTTTCCGGTGATTACGATACCGCTTTTGACACCGCGGTAAACTATTTTTATTTCAACCTCAAGATCAGTGAGAAGAAGAGTTGTGTCAGGGAGGGCGCGGTAGCGGAGCTGTTAGAGTCGCAGGCAAAAAAGAAAGCGAAAGAGAAGGCTCAGGAAAAGGTAGGGGATGAGCTGAAAGATTACGCGAAAAAAACGTTAAAGAAAAAGTCCGCGTCAAAAGCCCGGCAGGCGAGCGCACAGGAGCCGGAAAAAGCGCAACGACAGAATAAACTCCAACAAAAGAGCGAAAAAGCGTCAAAAACGCAGAAGCGGGACGACGACGCCATGAGTGAGCGGGAGTCAGAAGATCGCCCGAAAGAGAGAAAGAAGGGAAACTCCGACAAAGAGCGGCGAGAAAGGGAGCGGTCAGAACGCCAGCGGAAGTGGACAGAGGAACATGGAGATAATTCTAGTGCGGGGAAGGGTGGTGGCGCGCTCTTCATCGGTGTCATCGGTGGCGGTGAAAACTACACCGGGGTCGGTGGAGACAGTAGTGGTGGAAGCTATCTCGATGAAAATGGCGCTATGTTCGGCGGCGCGGCGCGGTTTTTTGGTAGCACTCTCGGTATAGGCGCGAACGTGTTTTATACAACGCACGACTACAGCGCGACAGACACTGACTACTCTACAATGGGTGGAACTGTCGATCTGCTTATGAGGTATAATACTGATGATATTGTTCCGTATCTCTTTGCTTCTTACGGTCAGTTAAAGGTTGAGGTAAAGTCCGGCGGCACGACTCTGGACAATGATTTTACTGTCTATGGCGGCGGCGCGGGTATATTCACGATCCCGGCGGGGTGTTCTTTCAGCAGTTTTGGCGCGGAGTTGAAATATCTTGTTTCAGCAGATAGCGACGACATGGATGGCGCCATAATACATGGGTATTTGATGTATGGCGTGGCGTTCTAAAAAAGGGACATTTTCTCAATAGGGCACGCTCTAGCGAAAAAGTAATGTCAAGTTTTTTGTGTCAGCGTCACCACAAAATTTTGTTACTGAACCTGAGTGCCCTTTCGAGAAACCGTGAAAACGGCGAAAATGTGTGCTTGACAAGCGGGGCAAAATTTGATAAACATACTGCGTTATCACAGTGTGAAACGCGATGTAAATTTGTATCCAACATAAGAGGAGTTCTTTTTTGAAGTCAAAACATTATACCATACTGGTAGTGCCTGAGCGTACAAAAGAGGTTCGCCAGCTGAAGATACCAAAGCTTTTAGTCAGGGGCGGTGTCACTTTCGTTGTCGCGTTGATAATATTCAGCGTGTTCATTACGGTCAATTATATCAAGAATAAAAACAGCCTCTCATGGTATCAGGAGAACGAGAGAATCAACCTCGCTAAGGCTGATCCAATAAGAAATGTCACAGTCAGGGTAGAGGCGATAAAGAAAAAAGTAGAGGATATTGAAAAACTCAATAATCAGCTCCGAATAATCGCCAACCTCGAAACACCTGATATCGACAACAGCGCCCTCGGTGTCGGTGGTCCTCTGACCGAGGAGATGACAGAAGATCTTTCATCCCTGACCTCGAGCGAAGCGGGCGCGATAAAGCAGTTACATAATGATATCGATAAGCTACAGACAAAGACAGCTTTTGAGAAAGAGAGCCTTCTTGACTTGATAAACTTTCTTGATACACAAGAATCATTCCTCGCCTCAACACCATCTGTATGGCCGACGCGAGGTGTCAAAACATCGGGTTTTGGTGGCAGAATATCACCATTCACTAAACAAAAATCAAAACATAAAGGCGTTGATATCGCCGCGAGAAAGGGCACACCGGTCATCGCGCCGGCTGATGGCATCGTCAAAGTCGCGCGACGGGAATCACACTACGGAAACCTGATCGTTATCGAACATGGATACGGCTACGAAACGAGATTCGCTCACCTCGACGCTTTTCTGGTAGAGCCGGGGCAAAAAGTCCGACGTGGTGACAGGATTGGGCTGGTAGGCAACACCGGGCGAAGCACAGGGTCACACCTCCACTATGAAGTGCGGGTGGATAGCGTGCCGAAGAACCCACTGAAGTACGTCCTGAACTAAATTTCTATTCTAATAAATACTATCTGCTTTTATGTATATAAACTACTGCCGTCGTCCCGAACTTGAGGCGCGCCTCTGGTTTCGGGATCTACCCGAATTTATCAGGATGACGGTTTTAGGGTCGTGCAGGAGTCTTAATATATTTACGCATAAAAATATGCCGTGCATAAAGTTTTTCATAGCTTACATCTTTTGGTTAGCTTTTCACCTTGCCCTCAAGTAGCTTCTTATACATCATAAAATGCACCAACGACGAAAAATTAGGGCAGAACTTTTTTCTGAAAGTCGAATCAATAGAGAGTCCGGTTATAAAAATATCGTATGTTTTTTTTGAGACCCTGAGTTTTTTGATCCTATCCCTCACCTCAGACAATATCTCCGGGTACTCTGAATCATCTATCACATCACCGTCAAAAGTAACGATGTAACCCTCCTCACCAGCTTTGTTGATACCTTTTTCCATTGTCAGCTTGTGCGGCTTCAGGTTCAGCTCGGCTATCTGCTGTTTGATTTCTTTCGTCACGTCAAGCGCGTAGTATTTGTACTCCTCCTCACTGATCTTGCAGAACTTCACCGGTATCTTAGCGTTTCCGTATATCGGGGATTCGGTCTCCTCGTGGATGATACGATCGATCGTGTTGTCAATAAATATTTTCAGGTGCGCGAGGAAAAAAAACAGCTCATTCTCCTTGACAGACTTGACAAAATTTATGTTACCCACTTCATCTATTACCACCACGCTCGTCCTGGCGCCCTTCACCGGTAGCAGCATCACATTGATTTGGTTTTTCCGCGCCCGGGCGCACATCAGTTTAATATGGCTGAGCGATTTGTAATTATCGATTACGGTAACTACGCTCTTCTTGTAGGTCGGCAGGTCAAAAAAACCGTATAGACCGTGAAAATCGTCAAAATATGATATCTTCAGTACTTTCTCACGCAGGTAGAATACCGCCAGCTTTTCATCGATTATCGTAATAAAACGGCTGAACTCCTCATCGCTTTCGTTGACATTCATCGCTTTCGCCATCTTCGCGAGCTTGTTTTTAAACTGGTGGTTCGCGCTTGAATGATGCCCTACCACTTTTCGCGGGAGGTAGACTATCATCTCTTGGGCAAAGAGGTGGTTATTAAATCGCTTGTTCGCGAACATAGTTGACAAAAACGATATTGTGGGAGTCACTCCAGAGAATTTCCGGTAAAAAAACTCCCCCCAACTGTTCAGATATAGAACTCGGATATCATTAATCATCTGAGACGAACCTTTCAGGTAGTTCGGTATGATGAATATCTTTTTTATCCTTTCTTTGTTCAGGAGGTCTTTTGAGGGGATCAGCGCCAGATCAAGCGGAAAAAAATTCTTTTGCAGGCTCTCCATGATATGTTTCAGCTCGGTGGTCGGATGCCGGACAAAAGAGGATCGGATGAAGAGAGAGATACCGCTCTCATAATAATCATTCAACACAACCCAACCAAGCAGCTCGAATATATCGCTAGAGCCATGTATTATGTTTTTTAGCTCCGGCGCGGGGTTCAAAACAGTTTTGCTGCCAAAATACAAGAACCACTTTTCGCGCTGTTGCTGGTAGAACACTATACTGCCGATGTTCTCTTTGTTGTGGATTGAGGCGATAAAAGGTATCTTATGTTGCGTCCGCCTGAAAATGCTTTGTATCTTCCTCCCGATTATCGTAAGGTCGGTCGGGTTGATACTGACATTCTCACCGAGTTTGACGATATTCATTATCCGCTTATACATGCGTAACATAGCGTTATCTATCTCTTTTAAGAAGGTGTTTCCCTTTTTCACTGACCAACTGTTAAAAGATTCAAGCTGCTTATATGTGGCCATATCCCACCCGAATTTATTGGTGTAGGCTTTCAGCACCTTAAAATACCGCTTCATCTTGGCGCTTTTC
>JAJRXV010000216.1 GCA_024276115.1 Deltaproteobacteria bacterium | reverse complement strand
GAACCGCTTCTGTCGGTTTTCATGGTCTCTATACCAAGGAGACAAAAAATTGCTGTAATTGTTTCAATATTCATATTTTTTTTAGGAAACTTTGTCTTTTTTTATGGAAACGCAGAAGGCATCAACTCATCTTCTTCGTCATCTGTATTCTTCACAACGCTCGAATTTTTATTGTCAATATTGTTTCTTGGGATCAACATCCTTTGCCGTATCTTCTTATCTGAAGCATCTTCTTCAACATCGATGATCGAAAAATTATCAACAGCGTCTGACGTATACTTCATTGGAGCGGTACCCTTTTTAAAGCACTCAAACCTCGCGTCGGCAGTGCCGGGTTTCGCCAGCATACCAGAAGTAACATCTACCTTGGTAAACTCAATACCATTCGGTACTTTGAAATTCGTCACCGGTTTATCTTTCAACGCCTCTCTCATATAATCTACCCATATCGGAGCCGCCGCCCGAGAACCGGTCTCAGACGCGCCAAGCGATTTTTCCTTGTCAACGCCAACCCATACACCGGTGACAATATCTGGGGAGAACCCCATAAACCATGCGTCAATACAGTTATTCGTGGTGCCGGTCTTACCGCCCAAGGGTCTCTTACCGAACTCTTTTCTCACACGCCACCCTGTACCTTCTTTAATGACACTCTGCAAAATGCTGGTCACGAGGTAAGCGGTGCCCGCGTCCATCACACGCCTCGGGTCATCTTTTTCAGCCTTTTCCTCCGGCTCAATCTCACCAGCCTCAATCTCACCAGCCTCAACCTCAACCATATCAATTACTTCTTCTTCATCGGTCGGCTCTGCCTCCTCTTCTGGCATAGAGAGCTCATACGGTATCCACTCCTCAAGAATGTTGCCGTCACGGTCAACGACTTTTGTGATATAGACCGGTTCAACGCGCAATCCGCCAGAAGCGAAAATACCATAAACGGTAGTCAACTCCATCAGATCCATCGCCGATGAACCAAGCGCGGAAGTCGGATCACGGTTTATCTTCGCCTCGATACCAAGGTCCTTACAATAATCAACAAAATAATTCACACCAATATCTGTCAAGGTATCCACCGCGATAGTGTTGACCGACTTTGCGAGCGCTATCCTGAGCGGAAGCTTTCCCTTCCACTTATTACCATAGTTCCGGGGCTTCCATTTACCATCCTCATAAACTCGCGCGGTATCATACATTATGCGCGACGGTGTGTAGTATTTACCGTTTTTAGGTTTGCTGTCGAACGCCGCGGCGTATACCACCGGCTTGAACGCGCTACCCGGAAGCCTCTTAGCCTGCACCGCGCGGTTAAACTCGCTCGTATTGAAGTCATAACCACCGACCATCGTCTTCACAAAACCGGTTTTGACATCAACAGAAACAAGCGCCGCCTGACCTATCGGTACCTGATACAGCGAAAATTTATAAGCATGTTCCTTCTTGTCGGTGTGGGCGATCTTAATGTCTGACACCTTTACATCGACAACATCCCCGACCTTAAACTCTTTCGAGGGTTTCTTGGCAACCACATAATAATACGGCGATTTTTCGCTAGGGACTCTACCCTTAAAACCTTTCAGGCTAATTACACCATCATGCTTACCAAGCTTTATGTGTATATTTTTCTTTTTGTCATCGACCTTTGTCACTACAGCTAAATCGTTATAAACCTTGTTAAGCTTAAGCTCCTTAAGCGCAGGATCATCAGCGACTACTTCAACGAAACTATCAACATCGTCAGCCTCTAAGTGACGCGTCACGCCACGGTACCCCTGCCGTTTGTCAAGATCAAGTATACCCTTCATGAGCGCTTTCTGCGCTGTCTTCTGGAGATCATAATCCATCGTCGTGTAAACCTTGAGACCAGCGGAGTTGATGGAGCCAAGCTTACCATATTTGCTTGTGAGTTTGCGTCTTACCTCCTCGGTAAAGTACGGCGTCCTGGAGCGGCTGACATTCTCAAACCGCACCAACTGCGATTCATAGTCATACTCAAGCGCCTGCTCATACTGCTCATCAGTAATGTATCCCTCGGCCTTCATCCTCTTGAGTACATGCCTCTGCCTTTTTTTCGCGCGCTCAGGGTTCTTGAGCGGTGAATGTGCGCTCGGTGCTTGAGGAAGTCCGGCCAAAAGAGCGCACTCAGCTATATTTAAGTCTTTGACTTCCTTACCAAAGTAGCTTCTCGCCGCGGTCTTTATACCATAGGAGTTATGCCCAAAAAATATCTGAGACAAATAAAGGTGCATAATCTCCTTTTTGGAAAAACCTTTTTCTATCCGGCGGGCAAGAATTATCTCTCTAAATTTTCTCTTGAATCTTCTTTCAGATGTCAGCAGGAATGTTTTGGCAACCTGCTGAGTGATAGTGGACGCGCCTTCACGTACTCCACCGGCTTTTATGTTAGCCCAGGCGGCTCTAAGTATCCCAACATAGTCTATTCCATTATGCTTATAGAAGTTTTTATCCTCGGTAGCGACCACCGCGTCGATCAGGTACTGCGGGATCTCATCAGGCTCTACCCACTCGCGGTTCTCGTCATAGAACTCACCGATAAGTACATCATCAGCTGAGTATACCATTGTCTTAAGCTTTGGCTGATAGTCAGAAAGTTTGTCGAGCTTCGGTAGCTCTTTAGAGAAATACATGAATGCCCCGGCTAAAGCGCAAACACCGAATATCCCCAGAATCAGTGTGGTAACAATAGCATACTTCACCAACCGCTTGATTATACCGTCACTGTTTTTCTTTTTTTTATTGATTGTTTTAGGTTGTACCAATGTTTCCCACCACGAAATGCCAGCAAAAAATACAAGCAGATCAAGATATTATTTATTCATTAAAGTATACGGTTCGAGAGCATGATTTGTCAAGGAATCATACGTAAAAAAAATGTAAACATCAGCGCGTTGGCAGCAGACCACAGATACACTTACTAGCGCGTTATATGTTGCCGCACACCTCTCTCAACAGATCAATCTCCCTTTGTCCCCTCACCCTCATTAGCGGTCTCTGTAGCGGCAGGTTCACCTGCAGGCTTCTCTACAACGCTTGTAACGGCGGCCTTCTCATCAGGCGATGAGACGAGACGATCTATATCGTTATAAAACGCGAACAACATCAACGCTATGAGCATGAAAGCTCCGACCTGCTGGGCGATAAGCCGTTTTTTCATATCTATCGGACGACCACGGAACATCTCAAAGAAAAAGAATACCAGCGCGCCGCCATCAAGTATCGGTATCGGTAACAAGTTAAGTATCCCAAGGCTGATCGAGATCACCGCGCTAAAGTAAAGTAGCGAAGAGAGTCCGTGCTGAACAGACTTGCCGGTCATCTGAACTATCATTATCGGTCCACCCAGGTTCTCGCGCAGAGGTATCTTCCGCCTGACGAGCATCATGATACCTTTGAGAGTAACATACGACATGTTATAAGTTTTTTCCCCGGCAAACTTCAACGCTCCAATAACAGAAAAACGTTTTTTGACAACATTGCCCTCTTTCTGAGAACCGATTATACCGAATATGCGCCTTGTGCCTTCTTCACCAAAAATGTTAGTTGTAGCTTCTATCTTCGGGAATACTTCAAGCTCGAGTATCTCAGTGCCACGCTTCACTTTCATCATCACAGAGTCACCGGTGGTGTTCGGTATTATAGTCTCGACATCCATAAAGTCATCAACCCTATGACCATCTATCTCGACAATAATATCATCCGCCATAGCCCCTGCCATCGCGGCTGGACCGCCTTCTGAGACTTTTACGATCTTTGAGCTCGCCACGTCAATGCCTGACATTGTGACCATAAAAATAAGCAACCACGCGAAAACGAGGTTAAACAGGGGACCGGCAACAACAGTCAAAATACGCTTAAATGGGTGGATTCGCTGGAACTCCCGCTCCGGTCCAACATGGCTAGAGCGTGCCTTCTCCTCCTCAGAGAGCGTGTCAACATCCTCCTCCTCACCCATCGCGTTCTCACCGTAAAACTTCACGTAACCACCGAGCGGAATAGCGGAGATGCAATACTCTGTCTCACCGCGGACAAAACCGAAAAGCTTCGGTCCGAAGCCGAGCGAAAATCTGAGTACGCAGAAGTTTAAGGCTTTCGCGACCAGAAAGTGTCCGAGTTCATGGACAAATATAAGAACACCGAGAACTATCATAGCAACTAAAATTCCATATACCGTATTAAGGTCAAACATTAATATTTTCCTTCATCAATTATTTTTTTGGCTACCTTTGCAGCCTCCTTAGAGACTTTTAAGATTTTATCTAAATCAATTTTATCATCATTTTTTATTTTTGTCATGGTTTTTTTGACAACCCTGGCAATATCGCGAAACGCTATATCACCGTTCAAAAAACCGTTCACCGCGACTTCGTCCGCACTGTTCAAAACCGCGGGCATCAGACCGCCCTTTTTCAACGCGTCGTACGCCAGATTCAACGCCGGGTACTTCTTCGTGTCAAGCTTCTCAAAAGTCAGTGTATGTAGTTTTGTCAGGTCAAGCCGTGGCAATTTAATCGGTATCCGTTCTGGATAAGAGAGAGCGAACGCAATCGGTGTGCGCATGTCTGGTATACCAAGCTGAGCTATGACGCTACCATCGGCGTAGTCAACCATAGAATGCACAATCGACTGCCGGTGGATGACCACCTCGATATCATGCGGAGCTATGTCAAATAACCAATGCGCCTCTATCACCTCAAGCCCTTTGTTCATCATCGTCGCAGAGTCTATCGTCACCTTCTTACCCATGCTCCAGTTCGGGTGCGCGAGCGCGTCCTCCACAGTCACATCCTGCAACTCATCAACACTCTTATCGACAAACGCGCCGCCGGACGCGGTCAGAATAACCTTGCGGATATCACTCCTGTTATGCCCCATCATCGATTGAAAAATCGCGCTGTGCTCGCTGTCTACCGGCAATATCTTAACATCGTTCTTCGCCGCCAGAGCAATCACAAGCTCTCCAGCCATGACAAGCGCCTCTTTGTTCGCAAGAGCGATATCTTTCTTCGCCTCAATCGCGCTTATCGTCGGCAGTAGTCCGGCGCTACCAACAATCGCGGAGAGGACGATATCAGACTTTTCATACGCGGCGACCTCGTTCACTCCATCAACACCGGAGAGAACTTTTGTACGATCACTGTTTATTTGCTTCTTTAGTTTAGCGGCCGCTTCTTCATCATTTACCGCGACGACCTTAGGCGCGAATTTTTCTATCTGTCTCTTTAAGCTCTTTATGTTACTACCGACCACCAGCGCGCGGACTTTGAACCTGTCGCTAAACTGTTCAGCGATCTTTAACGCATTGACTCCGATAGAGCCTGTAGAACCGAGTATTGTAATATTTTTCATTTAATATTTCCTACAGATTTAAGTTGGTAATGAAGTAATAGTAAATCGGCGCGGCAAATAGCAGACTGTCTATCCGATCAAGCAATCCACCATGCCCCGGGATTAGATTCCCTGAGTCTTTTATGCCACCGGCACGCTTCAAAAGCGATTCGAAAAGATCGCCCACCTGCGCGGTAAACGACACAAGAATCCCGAGAGTGATCGCCTGAAGGTAAGAAAACTCACTAAAATATATGTACTTTCCCACGCAGATGACGAGAATAGCCCCGAGAAATCCACCGGCGGAACCCGCCCAGGTTTTTTTCGGGCTTATCTTCGGTAGTAGCTTTATCTTGCCGAAACTCCGACCAGCCTGATAAGCGAATGTATCGACCGCCCAGATAGAGATAAGCAGAAGGTAGATAAACTCTACGCTCTTGTTCAACCTGATGAGGACGATGAATGAAGGCAACACCGCACAATAAACAACACCTAATAAAACCCTTGAGAAACTATCCATAAGCTGTGAATATTCTTTACCTTGTGTAACAGTAATGTGATAAAACACCACTAGAAAAAACGCCGCGAGGGTCACTTGAAAAATATCCCAAGAAGCGTGCGTATATTCTGAACAGTAGACCGCACCAATCAGAAGAAAGTTCAGTACGTACCCGAATATCTTATCATTCTTAGTAGCGTTCGGAAGTACGATCCTGTGGTATTCGCTCAGCGCGATGAGACCGACGACCTCGATCAGTAGAAGAAAAAGTACAGCCGGTGTAAAATGTATAAACGATATAAGGATTGGTATCAAAACAAGTGCTGATATCACTCTGTTTTTTTCCATTTATTGCACCTGCTCTGACGTAAGACCATAGCGACGCTCACGAGTTTGATAATCCAAAATCGCCTCGATAAAATCATCCTTCCTAAAATCAGGCCAGAGTGTTTTTGTGACGTATATTTCACTGTAAGCAAGTTGCCAGAGCAAAAAATTGCTTATCCGCATCTCACCAGACGTCCTGATAAGCAGATCGGGATCCTTGACACCTCTTGTGTAGAGATGGTCCGAAAAAAACTGCTCTGTTATTTCGTCTGGATCGATTCTGTTGTTATTACTTTCACGCAGAATAGTTTTAACCGCGTTAAGTATGTCAAACCGACCAGAGTAACTCAAGCATAAGTTGAGTATCATCTTCGCGCCGTCTTTTGTTTCTAAGTTAGTTTTTTCAAATAGTTCACGCAACTCATCACTGAAGTCCTCTTTAGCTCCGATGACCCTTACTTCAATGTTGTTCTTTTTCATATCTGGAGTCTCATTGACCAGATATTTCTTCAACAGCTTCATCAAAGATTCCACTTCGCGCTTCGGGCGATTCCAGTTCTCCTTTGAAAAAGCGTATAAGCTGAGCACCTTTATCCCAAGATCTCTAGCGGTTTCAACGACACTCCGAATGGATTTTACTCCCTCTTGATGCCCACGGATCCGGTTAAAGAGTTTTTTCTTGGCCCATCTGCCATTGCCATCCATTATGACAGCAACATGCTCAGGTATATTATTAGTATCTATTGTTTTTTTCATGTAATGGTTTGTTAAAACGTAGTATTATGTGAAGTCAGTTTTAATGTGAACGGCGCCGGTGGAAACCAGCGCCGTTCAGTTTGTTTGAATTAAGATTCGATTATAGCGCTAGTAGGACATACGTCTATGCATGTACCACACTCTGTACACTCATCAGTGATAACATAGATATCACCCTCTTTTATTGCGTCTACTGGACACTCTTCCATACAAGCCCCGCAAGCTGTGCAATCATCAGTAATTTTAATAGCCATTTTTCCACCTCCTTTTATTATTGTTGATCAGTTAAATTTCCATTATCTCTTTTTCTTTATGCTCTTCGACTTCATTAATCATCTTTTCAAAACGATTCGTGCTGTCTTGAATGTCTTTTAAGTACTTAAATGATTCATCTTCGGTTATTTTTTTCTCTTTTAATAACCCCTTAATATCCTCATTAGCCTTTTTTCTGACATTACGCAAAGAAATTTTATGTTCTTCACCAATTTTTTTCGCCTGCTTGACCATATCTTTTCTTCTATCCTCAGTCAAAAGCGGTATGGTAAGCCTGATAACTTTACCATCATTGTTTGGTGTCAGCCCAATATCAGATTTTAGAATCGCCTTTTCAATGGCAGGAAGCGCCGCGGTATCCCACGGCTGGATCAAAATAAGCCGGCTCTCAGGAACCGACAACGAAGCGATCTGGTTAACCGGGTTATCTACACCATAATGATTCACAATAATGTGATCAAGTATGGACAGAGACGCGCGACCAGTTCTTAACTTCGCGTAATTCTTCTTTAAATCATCAATTACCTTGTTCATATTAGTTTCAAGTTCTTTGTTAACTTTATCTGGCATCTGAACCTCCTGTAACTAGTGTACCAACCTTCTCACCTTTAACAACTTTTATGATATTTCCTGTTTTTTTAAGATTAAAAATTATCATCGGAATGCTGTTATCCATACAAAGCGTTACCGCAGTCGCGTCCATCACCTTTAAGCCCTGGTTGATAACATCAATATAATTCAAGGAATCATACTTGACCGCGTTCTTGTTAAGTACCGGATCAGAGTCATAGACACCGTCAACCTTTGTCGCCTTCAGAATAACATCCGCGTGGAGTTCAATAGCTCTAAGTGAAGCGGCAGTATCAGTCGTGAAAAATGGATTCCCGGTACCGGCGGCAAGAATTACCACCCTTCCCTTTTCGAGATGCCTTTTCGCTTTTCTTCTGATATACGGCTCAGCAAGCTCGGGTGATTGTATCGCTGACATAACGCGCGTTACAACACCGATCTTCTCGAGCGCGTCCTGCAACGCCAGACTATTTATGACAGTCGCGAGCATACCCATATAATCCGCGGCTACCCTGTCAAACCCCTCATGAGTAGCGGAAAGACCTCTGAATATGTTACCACCACCAAGAACGATCGCAATCTGAACCCCTGTAGTGATAAGCTCCTTGATCTCCTCAGCTACCGAATGTAAAACATCTGAGCTGATGCCATAACCTTTATCACCGGCTAAAGCCTCACCACTTAATTTAAGTAACACCCTTTTATAAACAGCACTGTTGTCCACATGACCACCTTTGAAAATTATTTTGTCATCTCAGCGACTTCACTTGCGAAGTCTTCACTTTTCTTCTGCAGTCCCTCTCCAAGATGGAATCGGGCAAACCTTCTGATAGAGATATTTTCACCGATAGAAGATATCTTCTCAACAATCAAGCCCTTGATATCCTTGTCAGTATCCTTGACAAAAGTCTGATCCAAAAGGCATACATCTTTAAAATGTTTTTCCAGCTTACCGTCAACAATCCTATCGATTACTTTTTCCGGCTTACCGGTCTGAAGAGCCTGTTCTTTATATATCTCTCTTTCCTTCTCGATAGTTTCCGCCGGAATATCCTCACGCTTTAAGTAAAGCGGATTCGCCGCGGCTATGTGCATACATATATCTTTTACCAAATCCTGAAACGCGTCAGTCTTGGTTACAAAATCTGTTTCACAGTTTACTTCGACAAGCACACCGATCTTACCAGCTCCGTGGATATAAGACCCAACAGCACCTTCAGTAGCAATCCTGCCAGCTTTCTTAGCGGCTGATGCTATTCCTTTTTTCCTCAAGAAATCTACCGCATTACCCATATTCCCTTCACACTCTACAAGAGCTTTTTTACAATCCATCATACCCGCACCGGTTATTGTGCGTAATTCCTTTACATCAGCAGCTTTTATTCCCATTAACCATTCTCCTTAGCAGTAGTCTCTTTTTGAACTCCAGCACCTTCAACAGCTTGAGTGGCAACAGCCGCGCTTACTTTAGCCTGAGCTGCCTGCTCTGCTTTCGCCGCCGCTTCATCTTTTGCCGCCTGCTGAGTCTCCTCGAGGATTCTCTTCCCTTCAAGACACGCGTCAGCCATTTTGCTGGTGATCAGCCTAATTGCTCTGATCGCGTCGTCATTACCAGGGATAACATGAGTAATCTCATCTGGATCACAGTTTGAGTCAACTATCGCAACGATAGGAATATTCAATTTTTGCGCCTCTGCTACAGCGATTCTCTCTTTTTTAGGATCTACGATAAAGATAATCGATGGAAGCCCACCCATATCCTTGATACCACCAAGGTTCTTCTCAAGTTTAATACGCTCTCTGTCTAACTTCAAACGTTCTTTTTTAGTAAGGCTCTCAATTGAACCATCCTCAATAGAACTCTCTATCTTCTTCAACTTAGCGATATTATTCCTGATAGTCTTGTAGTTAGTCAGTGTGCCACCGAGCCACCTGTTATCGATGTAAAACATGTTTGCTCTAGCGGCTTCTTCTCTGATAGCGCCCTGAGCCTGCTTTTTAGTACCGACGAAGAGCAGTTTTCCACCCGCGGCTACATCATCTCTTACTACCTTGTAAGCTGTTTTAAAGAGCTTTACAGTTTTTTGTAGATCTATAATATAGATCCCGTTTCTCGCACCAAAAATGTACGATTTCATCTTTGGATTCCATCTTTTGGTCTGGTGACCAAAGTGAACCCCAGCCTCAAGAAGCTGTTTCATTGTTACACTGGACATTCTTTTTCTCCTTTAGTTTTTCCTCCGCCGACTTCATCTTGCTACAGACGTTGAAACCTCAAAGACTACTGCGACAATCTGTCAGCGTGTGTATTTCGTTCAGTATTAAACGAACCTACCAAATAACATACCTGAAGCTATTTTGCAAGTCTTTTTTTTAATCTTATGTATAATTTTAAAATAACGTTTTAATTTGAAAGTATTTAGGCGAATAATCCTGTAATCATTGAAGATTACAAACACTTAGATTCAGTCTTATAAAAGCGCGGGTTAATACTTAATATGTTTTCTTTTTTCTAATTTCTTCTGTTTTTTTCTACTAGCTTGGATATCTCTGTAGTGATCTCTCCCTGTAAAAGTTGACCTTAATCCAAGCTGACCGATCTTTTAATCCAAACCTTAATAGGTAGCCTGTAATGATCTTTAACTTTTTGTATTTTTTTTAAATATTTCTTATCTGTTTCCTTCTCGTATATTAAAACTATTCCGGGTTTCTTTCTGGTTTGAGCTGAGTAGAATAACACCTCTCCTATCGCTTCTGCCCACTGTTTACCTAATGAATATTCAACAGCATATTCATCAGTCAAGCAGTCTACACTAGTTTGATCCAGCAGTACGAAATCTGAAGTACCACCCCTGCGTTTGCAAAAATCTACTTTCCAATTATTCTCTTTATATTTTGTGTTTATTGTACTTTCAGTGCTCTTTGCCTTCTCATTATTTGCATAGCTAAAGTTACCACTTTTAATTAAATTATTGTCCTACAGTGTACTGTATCCAGCTAAAGATCTCTCGCTGATTTCATTATAAGTTAATATATCAATATCTAAGTTTCTTCTACTTATTTCTTCTTTAAGACGCGCTAAATATTTAATATCTGTTTCTTTTTTGTAAAGCAAGATAATACCGGCTCTTTTGCCAGACATCATAGCATAATGCAATGACTGATCGATAGCTTCTCTCCATTCATTAGCCCAATCAAACTCTATAGCATGAGTACTTGTCAAGCAATCAACACCTGGAGAAGTTACCCCTTGCAAACCCACTCCTAGGGGAGTGGGGGCTTTTTTAGGTCGTGCAGGAGTCTTTCATCGTTTTCACTGACGAACTGGCGCATGACCTTCGGCAGACCGGTGGAAAGTTTCCCAAAAAAATCAAAGAAGGCAAAAAAACCGCGAAAAAACAGGGGAAAGAGCGTTTTTACTTGCGAAAACGGCTATCTACTTGTTATTACATGGCATGTGCTATTTGATGAAGGGGATGGGGAAACGCGAGGAATAAACAGCTTGATTTTATTTTCATTTTATTTTATATTTGCACCACAGATGCACATATTTAAGGGAGTGATAAATAAATGAAAGAAGAAGAGGCATTCGATATTTTTCAAGCTATAGTTAAACAAAGGATATTTTTGGGTTACATCGTCGCGGTACTATTTTTGTGGTATGCGGCGCCAACTCGGACTTCAATTTTTGCAGGACTGTTTTTTTGTATAATCGGTGAGATCATAAGAACGCTTTCAGCGGGAACTATCATGAAAAACAAGGTATTGACAACAATAGGACCTTACTCGTATGTGAGAAACCCACTTTACCTCGGCAGTTTCATAATAGGTATCGGCGTATGCGTTATGGGGCAGATGTATCTTCTGGCGTTAATATTCTTACCGCTGTTTTACATTATTTACAACGCTAAGATAAAAAACGAAGAAGTAAAGTTACGTGATATATTCAAGGAGAAGTTTGATGAGTATGTCAAACATGTACCTCCGCTGTTACCGAGGCTGACCCCCTGGAAGAAAGATAAGATAAACTTTGAGCTCCGGTTAGTGCGGGTGCATAAAGAATATCAGGCGTGGCTTGGGATTTATGCTGTAACAATGATAATGTTTTTGAAAGTAAAAGAAATAGTCTGATGATCCCAATAAGAAAAACATTAATGCTGATAATAGCGATTTCTTGCTTTACGCTGTTTTATGCGCGAGGCAACGTTCACGCAGAAGGTAGCGCGTTAAAAAACAACGCCTATAAAGTCGGTGATAAGCTGACATTTGAGATTTCGTATTTTGGCGCGGTCGGTGGTACGGCCAAGCTGACTGTTGTTGACATCCAGAAGGTAAACGGCAGAGATGCGTACCATATTGTCTCGGTGGCGAAAACGACGAAGCTTTTTTCAAGGTTCTATTATGTGCGGGATGTGATTGAAACATTTATAGACACTAAAGATTTCTATTCAGTAGGGATGAAGATAGACCAGCACGAGGGGAAGAGTAAGAAGAAGTCAGAAGTTATATTTGACCACAAAAACAGTAAAGCGATAATCATCAAGGAGAACAACCGTAAGGTGGTTTATGATATTGTCAATGGCGTTCAGGATTCACTGAGTAGCCTTTTTTATGTCCGCCTTAATGACCTAGAGGTCGGAAAAGATCTAGTTTTTGACACATACGCGAGCCGCAAGAACTGGCAGCTGGTTGTCAAGGTACTAAAAAAAGAGAGAATAAAAGTAAAGGCGGGGACGTTTAATACTATCAAAGTAAAGCCGCTTTTGAAGTATAATGATGTTTTTATTAACAAAGGAGATGTCTTCATCTGGTTGACTGACGATGAGAGGAAGATACCGGTGAAAATGAAAAGCAAAATAGTTATCGGTTCCATAACTTCAGAACTTATTGGTATGTAGCTTATGTAATGCGGGTTCTGTCAGCGAGGTAAAAAAAAGTTAT
>JAJRXV010000215.1 GCA_024276115.1 Deltaproteobacteria bacterium | reverse complement strand
GGTCTGGCGGAACATCACCGCTTTTATCTGCGCGCCCTTATCCTTGAGCGTGAAGTAATGATGCCCGGACGCCGGAACCCTGAAGTTCGACACCTCACCTGTCAGGCAGATGTTCTCAAAATCGTACTCCAAGCGCTCCTTGACTTCCGCGGTCAACTCAGAGACAGAGTAAACTTTCCTTTCAGCAAACGTCAAATCTACTCCTAAAACATTTTTGCTTGTTGTGGTTGTGGTTCTTGCTCCTGCGGCTTGCTCTCAGGCTTTTCCGCGGCTTGCGCCGATTGCGTTGGAGCTGGCGCCACATCCACCTCGAACTCCCCTGCCGGTTTATACAGGTAGCGTTCTAGCAGAGGGTTGTAGCCTGTCCAACCTACATCGTCGGCGACATCTTTGTTTATCGCGTTTTGCATCATAACTATCTTCGCGTCGAGGTCGTCGGCGCAGTGGAGCAGATACGCTTCGACCGTTTTCGGGCGTTTTGGGGAGCCCCACTCATATATACCGTGATGGCTCAGCACCATGTGTTTCAGCAGATCAGCCAGCTGGGGCGGGAACCCCGGTATCGCCTCGATCCGCTTGTCGATCATTATGGTACCGATGACAATATGCCCGAGCAGACGTCCGGGGTCGGTGTATTCAAACCCTATATCAGGGCTAAGCTCTTTTATTTTGCCGATGTCGTGTAGAATCGCGCCCGCGATGAGGAGATCCTCGTTCAGCTCGGGGTAGTTTTGTTTCAGGAGTGAGACGAGCCTCGTGACCGAGAGAGTATGCTCAAGCAGCCCGCTGACATAATTGTGATGCACCGCCTTTGCGGCAGAAGAGTATGAGAATGCTTTGATAAACTCAGCGTCATCAAAAAACGAGTTAAGAAGCGCGTTTAGGGAAACGTTTTTTACCCTGTCGATATGGCTTTTTAGCTCGTTTATCATGTCATCTACGGGGAACCTCGATGTCTGGACAAAATCCGCCATATCAACTTCATTCCGTTCAACTTTTTCAAGGACCGCGATGCTTATCTGTAGTTTTTTCTGCCAGAGTGACGCGCTCCCCTTTTTGATGGCGATGATGTCACCCTTGTCAAACAGCTCGTTTACCATATCCGCGTCATTCCATACCCGCCCGTTGACCTCACCGGTTTTGTAACATAGCACCATCGCGAGATAGTTCTTGTCGTTTTTCGCCTTGCAGATGTTCTTTTGCTTGACTAAGAAGTAGTCGCGCACATCGCTGTCGGCGTTTATATCTTTGATAAATATTTTTTTCAATTGTTTCCTTTCTTGTATGGCAACTTTATTGTAAATTGCGTATATTCTCCATATACGCTGTCAACATCGACCTTGCCGTGATATGAGCTGACGACCCGATGCACCACCCCGAGCCCGAGCCCGGAGCCTTTCGTCCGCTTCTTTGTTGTAAAAAACGGATCGAATATCTTTGGGATATCTTCATCTTTTATCCCTGAGCCGCTGTCCCGAATGGTAAAGACGACATTGTTGTTTTTATGTTCTGATTTTATACTTATCTCCCCGCCGCTTTTCATAGCGTGGAAAGCGTTGATAATAAGGTTTGAGAACAGCTGTTCTATTTCATTGTAATCAGCGTCGAAGAGTGGTAACACTTCGTATAAATCCTCTTTTATCTCAACATGTTGCAAGTACGCCTGATGCTCGTAGAGAGATATCGTGCTTCTGATTATTTCGTTTAGGTCCTGCGGCTTGATCTGGTACTTAGGCCGCTTTGAGGTTTCTAGCAACTTTTCAAGTATGTTGTTTATCCTTCTGGCATTATCAGAGATTATGTTCAGGTACTCTATCTTCTGCTCATCACCCTCTAGCTCGCCTTTCAGGATCTCAATGAAAAGATTTATCGTGTTTAGCGGATTCCTTACGTCATGCGCCATTCCGGTCGAAAGATATCCGAGTATCGCCATCTTTTCTGATTGAAGTATCTGTTGCGATATCTTCTCTAGCTCGGCCGCTTTTTCATTTACCCGTTTTTCTAGCTCAAGGTTCCAGCCCTTTATCTCTTCTTGCAGGCGTTTGTTCATTACTTCGACGGTACGCACTTTCAAGATCGCTGTGATCTTGTCTAGCAGTACAGGACCGGAGAAAGGCTTTGTTACGTAGTCCGCCGCTCCGGCTTTCATCGCGTCAACCGCTATCTCCGCGCTACCGCCACCGGTGAAGAGTATAAAATACGTCTCGGGGCAGGAGTGCCTGACCCGCTTGAGGAAAGTCACACCATCTGTCTCCCTCAGCTTATAATCGAGCAGTACTATTTCGGGGCGATGGTCTTTTATCAGCTCTTCAGCTATTTTCGCGGAGCTCGCCGTCAGGACATCATACCCTTGGGAGATCAAAAAAAGCGAAGCGACCTCTACTACAGTTTTGTCATCATCAACAACTAATATCGTTGCCGGAATATTTTTCATATCTCACCCAGTATCATTTATAGAATGATATTTCCACTCTTCGGTTCTTCTGCCTGCCTGATTTTGTCTTGTTGCCGGTGACTGGCTTCTCCTCACCGAACCCATTGATCTCAAACAGACCTTTTCTCAAATCATATCTCTTTGTCAAATGCTTAAAAACACTCTGCGCGCGCCTTCTTGAGAGCCCCATATTATAGCGGTTCGAGCCGATGCTGTCAGTGTGACCGTCGATAACCACTCTTGAATAGTTTTGCCCCTTAACCTTCTCAGCGATATTTTTTAGGATCATCCCCGCGGACTTTCGGATGGTTGCCTTATCAAAATCAAAGAGTATCGTACCCGGCAAGGTTATCACCTCATCAGGCAAAGCCTCGGAGAGAACAGGGACAGCCACATCACCGATCATCACCGCGTCATACTCCACAAGCGCTGTCTCGCCCCGGTCCCGCATAGAGAGAAGGCGCGCGATGCAGCTATCCGCCTCCACCTTGATTATCTTCAGGGAGCCTATAGCGATGCTCACATCCTTGTCGTCAATATCCTCAACCGCTGAATGTATTTTAACATCGCGGTAGATCTTTAGCTCGCCACCGACCCGCGCGCCGTTTTCAGTACCAAAATTCACGAAATAATCTTTATACTGCTCTTCTTCTTTGCTGTTTAAACGAACGATATTTTTGACGTTTATTATTTTATACGGGGGGAGGTCGCAGTAGGCGTTTTTCACCGGCAACATCCCTGAGAGCAACAGTAGAGTGGTCAAAATGAAAGCGCGAAAAGCTGATGATATGTATCCGTACATATAAGTGAGCCTTTTATAAAGAGCGTGTTGTCAAATAGAATATTTCACATTGTAAATTTAAAGTTATCAGTTATCAAACAAAATTATTTCAGGCGTTCTTTTAGTTTTTCTATGCTCTGATTCGCCTTCATGATAGACTCGCGATACCAGTCTTGAGGAGCGTATTTTATAAAATCCTGATAAGCTTTTATCGCGCCCTCTGTGTCACGCTGATGCTCTAACACCGCTGCCATATTGAAGTATACCGCCGCGTTGTTCGGCGCTATTTTTATCGCCGACCTAAACGCCTTCACCGACTCATCATACTGCTTTGTGTCCGCGTAAGCGTTCCCGAGGTTGTTATACGCGTCCGCAAGCTCTGGGTCGAGCGCTATCGCTTTTTTAAATTCAGAGATAGCTTTTGGCAACTTGCTTTGGAACCTGTATACATAGCCGAGGTTGTTGTGCGCCGCCGCCAGCTTCGGGTCGAGCTCAATAGATTTCTCATAAGCTTTTATCGAGTCCTCCACCTTCTCCTGTATCAAATACACGTCGCCGAGGTTGTTGTACGCGTTCGCGCTTTTCGCGTCGAACCTGATCGCCATTTCGTATGCCTCTACCGCTTCGTCAAGCACACCTTTCGCTTTTAGCGCGCTACCTAAATTGTTGTACGCGGCGGGGAAATTCGGCTTGAGCTTTATCGCCATATTATAGTGCGGTATCGCTTTATCATGCTCACCCTTTGCCTTGAGCGCATTGGCAAGATTATAGTGAACTATCGCGTCATTCTCATCATACGCCAGAGCTTTTTTGAACTCGGTGACAGCCTTGTCAAGATAACCCCGCTGAAAGAACAGCAACCCCAAGTCAACATGAGAACTCGCGTTCTTATCATGCTGTGGCGTCGTGCCCGCATAGCATTGAGCGGCGACGATGAGAACCGCTCCGACTAAAGATAAAAATAATATTATATGTGATTTTTTTTTCACTGATCCATCTCCTATTTCATATTATTCTACCACTTAGATTATACTTATCACATTACCCCCGCTCTTGTCAACGCAACTATTTTTTTGGAGATTCCCTATGGAAAATATTTTATGGGAGTGTTGCCAAATAGACAAATTCTGAGATTTTCAAAAAAACTGTCGCTGTAAGTACCTGTAAAAAGGGGGGGGCGACCAGCATCGCGATGCTCAGGAGTGTAGGGGGGATTTTCCCTAAATTGTATTGGGCAACATGCCCCTGGTAGGTCAGATTAAACGAAGCGAATCTGACAAAAACGTCGGATTCGTCGCACCTCCTTAATCCTATCTGCCGGCTAATTGCGACACGGTCTGAGCGCGAAACACAACAATAACACCCATATAGCGTTTCGTTTCGTGCCTCAGCGCAACCTACTGTCTAGCAAAAAATCCGCCTTTATCGGTATCTTCCGTATTTTCCGTCTGCTATCAGCAGAGCATAATTAACTCATCATCCCACAATACAGCGCCTCAAACTCACGCACCATTTTTTCAGCCGTAAAGCACTCGCGCGCGCGCCTGAGCGCCTCTTCGGAAAAACGCTCCCTCAGCTCAGCATCATCGATCAACGCGCTTATCTTTTCAGCGAGCGCGCTCGCATCTGCCGGTGGCGTCAAAAAACCGGTAGCGCCATCGACAATAAGCTCGGGGATACCGCCGACGCGTGACGCGACAACCGGTACGCCGAAAGACATCGCCTCGATGATCGACACTGGTAGCGACTCGGTCAGCGACGGCAGCACAAAAGCGTCGAGGATCGGGTACACTCTGCTGACATCAGTCACCCAACCGATAAATCTCACGTATTCCGTCAGGTTGTACTCCTTGACAAGCGCGACTAGCTCTGGCATCATGGTCTCGTCCTCCCCGGCGATGAGAAAATACGCGCGCCGCCCAGAGTCGTTGATATCGCGCGCCGCCCGAATGAGGTACTCATGCCCCTTCACCCGGTCAAGCCGCGAGACAGTCCCGGCGACAAAAGCGTCCGGTGGCAGGCCATACCGCCTACGCAATGCCGCCCGGTCATGTTCCTTTAGCCCGGTTGGCATCTCCACCGCGCTATGGACTATTTTTATCTTCTCCACCGGGATACGCTCCTTAGGTATCAGAAACTCGTCGCGGCACGCCTCAGAGTTCGCGGCGATATATGTCGTGAAGCGCGAAAGCAGATGATCGATCAGGTGATGCAACCGCCCGCGCCCGCGCCCGATGTTTATCTCGTAGGCGATTATATGCTTCACCCCGGCGGCGATCGCCCCGAGCCGCCCCCAGAGGTTCGCTGTCCAGTTGTGAGTGTGCACTATATCTATCGAGTTTTCTCTCATGAGGCGTCGGAGTTTAAATATGAGCGAAAGGTCTACCTTGCGCGACTTACCCAAAACATGCACCGGTATGCCTGCCGCGCGTATTTTTTCGGCAAAGTGACCCGCCTCGCGCAGGCAACAAACGCTCACGTTGTACTTCTCAGGGTTCATCCCGAGGGTGATTATCCTCAGCTGGTTCTGCATCCCACCAAAACCGAGGTCGGCGACTATGTGCATAACATTTATCTTTTTCGCACTCTTTTTGTTTTTCGAGGTCATGATGATTAGATTGTATGATTATTATGAAAGTGTCAAGAAAAAAACCTCTCTAAAGTCGCCCCATTGAGTTTGTTCGCCCTGCTCATGCTTTTTGTACCGGTTCCCCAATTAGTACGGGTGCAGAGGGTCGCGCCACCTTTTTACAGGTACTTACAGCGATGGCTTTTTTGAAAACAGGGAGACTTGTATGTTTGGCAACAGTCCCTTTAAATAGTATTGGGCAACATGCCCTTGTCTGGTGGATTTCAAACCAAATTACACAACCAGATTTCTCTACTTGACTTTCTGAACCTGAATAACTATTATGCGGTTTCTAAAATATTAGTCAGAAGGATGGAGCAAAAGATGAGAAAAATTCTTATAGCCACAATGATAATAGCCTGCGTTTTCAGCGCCTTCGCTTGCACAAAGAGCAACGAACTCTCTGGATTACTACAAAAACTGCGCGACAAAGATGAAAACGTTCAGAAAGTAGCGGCGCGGGAACTCGGGAAGCTAGCAGACCCAAACACGGTCGAACCGCTCATAGAGGTACTCAAAAACAAATCACTGACCGGTAGAAAATACGCAGCCTATGTTCTCGGGAAGATAAAGGATCCAAGGTCGATCGCGCCGCTCATCGTAGCGCTTGACGATGTCGATACAATGGCGAGCGATTACGCTTCATGGGCGTTGAAAGAGATCGGTGAGCCCGCTGTGGGACAGCTCATCACAGCGCTGAAAAACAAGGTCGATAACGCGAGGATTCAGGCTATCAAAACCCTCGGAAAAATTGCGGACGCGCGCGCGGTAGAGCCGCTCATAGCCATGCTGGAAGACAAAAACAACTACGCCATCAGGTGCGCGGTAGAGGCTCTCGGTAAGATCGGTGACGCGCGCGCGGTGGAACCGCTCCTACCAAAAACGAGGGATGGTATAAAGTTTATCCGCCGCGCCGCGGTAGAAGCGCTCGGTAAGATCAAGGACAATCGCGCTCTTATGGCGCTCACCGCCGCGATCGACGATAAAGATGAGCAGGTAAAACAGCTCGCGGTCGATGCGATAAATCATATCAATAAAATGCCGTAGGGTGGGCTTGGGGATGCTGGGAACGTGGAATAGCGTATTGCTAGCACCCTCGACCCCTAGTTTCTTACCGAAACTGCATATCATACAACTTCTTATATATCGTGCTATTAGCTAGCAGTTCATCATGCTTACCTGACTCGACTATCTTACCGCGGTCGAGAACATATATCGTGTCGGCGTTCTGCACTGTGCTGAGACGGTGCGCGATGACGAACGTCGTCCGGTCTTTTATGAGGTTCGACAGCGCCTGCTGGACGAGGTACTCCGATTCTGTGTCGAGCGCGGAGGTAGCCTCGTCGAGGATGAGGATCGGCGGGTTTTTCAACAGCGCGCGCGCTATAGCGAGCCGCTGCCGCTGCCCGCCGGATATCTTCACGCCACGTTCCCCGATCATCGTGTTGTAGCCGTCGGGGAACTCCATGATAAACTTATGCGCGTTTGCCGCGTTCGCCGCCGCGATGACAGCGTTTTCGTCTACCGGCACACCGTAGGCGATGTTGTTTCGGATAGTATCGTTAAACAGGAATGTGTCCTGCGTGACCATCCCGATCTCGCTTCGGAGTGTTTTCACTTTCATATCTCGGATATCGACGTTATCTATTAGGATAGCGCCGGAGATTACATCATAAAACCGTGGGATCAGGTTGACCAGAGTCGTCTTGCCGGCGCCGCTCGAACCGACAAACGCCGCGACCTCCCCCTTAGGTACGACAAAGTTGGTACCGGTGAGGACTTCTTCCCCTGGCTCATAGCTGAACCGCACATCCTTAAACGCTATATTGTCAGCGAAACTGAACTCCCCGAGCGCGTTTTCTTTATCAGTTATCTCTGGTTTGGTGTCGATCACCTCAAACACGCGACCCGCCGCGGCGAGCGCCTGCTGTATTGAGTTATTCACCTTGCTCATCTTTTTTATCGGCTCATACATCATGATAAGCGCAGTGATAAAAGAGAAGAAAGTCCCTGTAGTATATGGGGTGTCCGGGGTCTGGTGGCTCTCTATCACCCGCATCCCGCCGTAGTATATCACCGCCACAATACCGAGCGCGCCGATGAACTCCATCACAGGTGTGGTCATAGCGTCTACCTTGATTATCTTCTTGAATATCCGGTAATACCGGTGGTTTTCTTTGCCGAATCGCTCCTTCTCATAATCCTCCATCGCGAAAGCTTTGACGATCCTTACCCCGGAGAAAGTCTCCTGAAGGATAGTCGAGAGGTCGCCCATCTTCTCCTGACCGCTCTTGCTGTAACGCCTGAGTTTTTTGCCGAACTTCACTACCGGCATGATAGAAATCGGGAATACGAAAAACGCGATGAACGCCAGCGTCGCGTCGCGGTAGAACGCCACCACAGCGAGCCCGATGACGGTAATAGCCTGTCCGATGATGCTGACAGTCGCCGGAAGCGCCTGTTGCATCAGCATCACGTCGTTTGTGATGCGCGACATAAGCACACCTGTCGCGTTGTCAGAGAAGTAGCGTACCGAAAGGCTAAGGTAGCGCTCGTACAGCTCGTTTCTGATTTTCATGATGACTTCTTGCCCGATCGAACGCATGATGACGACTTGCAGGTACTGAAACAGCCCCTTGACGAAGAAGACACCGAGGATCATCATCGGCAGAAGCCGGAGCATATTTTCGTCACCGTTGGTAAAGATGTCATCGAGTAGCGGTTTTACGAGATACGCGGCCATAGCGGTCGCGGCGCCGACGATCAGCATGAAGGTCAGTGCGAGAAGGATTTTCGGGATGTACGGCTTAAAATATTTTGTAGTTCGTTTATATGTGCTCATAGTGAGGTGAATGTACAATTTATCGCGGGCATTGTCAAGGACGTAAGAAGTGCTGGAGATACTCCCCCCCCCCCCTCGCAAAGATTATTACTCTTTGCGAGGGGGGATGCGACACAATCTGCCTACACTCCCATTGGTCGTACCCCCTTTTTACAGGTACTTGCAGCGATGGCTTTTTTGAAAACAGGGGGAATTCTCTATTTGGCAACAGTCCCAACAGGTGTCTCATCCACCATCACCAACTGCGGCAGAAGAAGTGAGCGACGATCAGGTCGAGGAGTGGTTTGGTAACGATGACAAATAAGTTCCGCGACAATGAATTTCCGTTTAGAATTAGTAGTAAAACAAACAGAGGAATTCATGTACACTTTTATTCTGTTTTTATTGACATATTTTTTTAAAAATGTATACTTTACTACTAAAGACTCTTGCGCGATGGTAGTAGTTTTTATACATAAAAGCAGGTCGCGCGGGAGTCTTTAGTATGGGTTAATGTTATGGCAAGTCTCAAGTACGTTTTAACGTAAACTCTTTACTGATTTTATTGTTAGGCGGAGCCTTCACTGGCTCGATCATCGTTATTGTATCTGCTTAATATCAGAAGGAACTATGTATGGCCGTGAGAAGAAACAAGCCTGAAATAGATGATAGCTCCGACCAAGGCTCTATCCCCGCTCTTACCGTGTGTATCTGCGTTGAGGGGAATCAGCAGGATATAAAGCGTGCTCTGAAAAGCGTAAAAGGAATAGCCGACGAGATAATCATCTTGGAGGCAAAGTCGCGGGACTGCCCGCTGAAGTCGATCCCCACCGTATCTCACTTCGCTATGATCGCCGAAGAATACAACGCGAAATATGTTGTGTACGACTTTGAAAATGACCTTTCAAAGATGAAGAACGAGGCGCTCAAGAACGCGACAGGTAATATTATTCTGATGCTTGACGCGGACGAGGAGATAGCACCGGACGAAGGTGAGAAGGTATCGCGGCTTTTTCATGCCAGGCATTATGATGTGTTTTATGTAAAAGTCCTCAACTATGACTCAAATGGGGATGTGATCTCATTTTATTACAGACCAAAAATATTCAAGAATTATTTGGATTTTACGTTCGAGGGCGAGTTTCTGCCGAAACTCAAGCATAATAATAAGATACGCTACACAAATATAATGTTCAAACACTACGGATACGCTCTACCTCAAGAAAAACTGCACATCAACGTTTTCAGAAACAGAAGCCTCTTTAACATACAATCAGCTCGTGAGCCGGAGAATCCGTACTGCTATTTCTATGCGTCAGAAGGTAGTGAGCTGGTAAATGACCTCGCTACCGCGAAAGAATATTTGGCGAAGGCGATGGCGATTCTGGCGCGGCGGCACAGTGAGAGACCGGAGCTGAAGGAGCTTCTGGTCGAGTGCTATTTTGCCCGGGCGCGGATAGACTTTGATATGGCCGCACTCGATGAAGCTTTAGAAAACGCCTTGAGGGGTTACAACCTAGCCAATAATAACATCAATATAAACTTTATTCTGGGTGAGATATATTTCGCGCGGCAGGAGTATGAAAACGCTCACAAGCATTATCTATCTTACATCCAGTTTCGTGATATGCTTGAGGATATGGTAGATATCAAAAGCGAGTTTATGGTGTTTGACACCGTTTTCTACATTAGCTTTAAGCTCGGTGTAACAGCTTTGGCGCTCGGTAACGTAGACGAAGCCGAGCGGTACCTCGAAAAATCGCTAGAGATAAAACCGGACTACGCAAAAGCTCTCAATGAGCTGGGTTGCTCCTACCAGTCGAGAGGTGATTTCAAGAAGGCGAAGGAGTACTTTGAGAAAGCTCTGAGAGTGGATGAGACTTTTGCCGAGGCGGTATGCAACCTCGGGGTATTGACATTCAACACTGACCCTGAGGGAGGCTTGGAGTTGCTGAAGAAAGCTCTGACGATAGAGCCGGACAACCCTAAGGTTGCGGAAACATATCAAAAATACCAAGTTGACAAGACCAAGATCTTAGAGCGGCGCAGGATTTCGGTATGTATTGAGACATTCGACCAGTCACGCGTCAGGGACTCTATAAAGAACACTCTCTCTATCGCTGATGAGTTTATTATCTTGAGCGATGATGAGGAGACAACAAAAGAGAAGAGCCTTAAAGGGAAGAAAGTTCTTTTTGTCAACGCGCGCAACAAGCCCGGAATCGCCGCGAAAAGGAACGCACTCTTGAAGAGCGCCTATAATGACTGGGTGCTTTACCTCAAAGAGGGCGAGTTTATACGTAAGGAAGAGCTCGATAATATCGTAACGCTCTGTAAAAACAGTGAGGTAGATACTTATTACCTGAAGGTAGTCTTGCTGAATCCAAATCTAAAAAGTGATGGGGATATGATACGCTACGAGCCACGGCTATTCAGGCGTACTCACTCGATACTGTTTGACTCGGTTCTGTTCGACAATCTGCAGAACCCCGGCAGGACAGCTTTCAGCGACCTTTCTATTTTTAGTGATGGCGCGCGGAACAAGAGTACAGCTGGTTTTAAGAAAGAGGAAGCTGTATTAAAAGA
The DNA here is from genome assembly GCA_024276115.1 of Deltaproteobacteria bacterium. Classification (GTDB taxonomy): domain Bacteria; phylum Desulfobacterota; class JAJRXV01; order JAJRXV01; family JAJRXV01; genus JAJRXV01. The sequence goes on along the minus strand of JAJRXV010000215.1, from coordinate 257 downwards.
AGAACTCCATCAGTTCCCTGACAATTATTACGCGCACTTTAAACTTGGCAGGCTCTACTATCTCGCGAGGGATTGGAGTCGCGCCGCGTCAGAACTCGAGATCGCTAGACAATACAGGCAGGAGCTAGGTGATGAGGGGTTGGGGGTCCGCTACGAAAACCTGTACCTGCTCGGCTGTTCGTATATCCGGTTCGGTAAGTTTAATGAGGCGAATTCACTCTTCAAATCACTCTTGCAAAGGAACAAAGACTTCCTTG
>JAJRXV010000214.1 GCA_024276115.1 Deltaproteobacteria bacterium | reverse complement strand
GTGTTCCCTAGAAGAAATATTTTATTTAGCAATAAGGTAGATATATTAACAACATAGCTTTGTTTTGAAATGAAAATGTGAAATTTCCCTAAAAAGAGGGGGTGTCAGATAGCATCGCGATGCAATGGCGGGGTGTGTAAAAATGTAGATTTGACATAAAATCAATGACTTACACGCCCCCTCCGCTCCGCGTTCACACGTGTGTCGCGACACCTAAAGAGAGGACTTGAGCGCATTGACTATCAACTTTATGGGAAAAATGGGGAAACTTCAAGAAAAAATACTCTTTACACAGCGACTATTTTACCGTACACTGGTTTTTATGAAAAATGATGAAAAAATATCACGCCTGCACCAATGCACTCTTTTTTCCGGGATGAACAGCGGCGACCTCGGATACGTAGCGGAAATCACAAAGGTCAAGAACTACCCCAAGGGGAACCTGATATTTTCGCAGGGGGAGACCGCGGTCGGGTTCTACACCGTCAACAAAGGGAAGGTGAAAGTCTACAAGCTCAGCGGTGACGGTCGTCAGCATATTCTGCATATTGTGACGACTGGTGGTGTGTTTGCCGAGGCGGCGGTTTTTTCCGGCATGACCTACCCGGCGTACGCGGAGACGCTATCGGCGTGCGAACTGCTTTATTTTGACAAGACCGCCTTCTTCACCCTCATCAAGAAACATCCCCAGATATCGCTGAACATGCTGGCTACGCTCTCAAAGTACCTGCGCCGTTTCTCAAACCTGATAGAGGAGCTTTCACTTAAAGATGTCTCATCACGACTCGCGAAATACATCCTTAATCAGTCTGATTCTTTCGGGGGGGACTCCTTTGAGCTGAGCGTCAAAAAGAGCGAACTAGCCTCACAGCTCGGTACGGTGAGCGAGACCCTTTCACGGTCACTAAACAAATTAAAATCGAAAAAAGCTATCGATGTCAATGGCAAATATATCTATATTCTGGATAAAAAGTTGTTAGAAAGCCTTTCCCGTGGCGAAAAAAACTTCAAACCATTCCTTAACCCTTCATAATTGATAAAAGTCAATTGAATTACCCAAAAAAAAGTTTATATTAGTATTAAGAGTATTAGATAGTATAATTCTATAATTCAGTTAAGGAGGCGGCATGATGCCGCAATCAATAAGTTAGCAATGGACAAGGTTTCGCGCAATTTGAAGGAATATTGTGAGTTATTGCTTGACTTATTTCATTAAAAGAGGAGGTGTTTATATTGAAATGTCCCGGTCAAGATATGCAACAGTGGCAGTTTGACGCTATATATGATGTCGAGTGCAAAAACTGTGGTTACATGGTGGAGTTCTTCAAGGATGAGACTAAGCGGAAGTGCCCGAAATGTAAGGAGGTCGTCTTGAACGACCGTATCGATCTCGGTTGCGCGAAGTGGTGCCCTTACGCTGAATCATGTTTGGGGCCAGAGCAGTACAAGAACATAGAGCTCAGCGAAAAGCTAAAAGTTAGGCGTGAGGATTTCTCTCTGCTACTAGAGATGGTCGGTGAGGGTGATGAAAACAACGCCGTCCGCGATCTCTTTAAGGAGCTGTATTCGAAGAACGATAACAACGATGTTCTCTTCGACACCAAACAGCTTTATATCACCCGAAGCTCAGATGATGAACTGTTTGAGCAAGCGACATCTATTTTTAACAAGTTTTTGGATGAGAAGAAGCGCCGCGATGATGTCGCGGGGGAATCAAGAAAACGAACAGAAGATATGATAAAAAAATTCAAGGGGTAAGAAGCGTGACGCTTTACCCGATAGATTGACAGGCTTAAACTAAATTTAAACTAAATCAAGCGTTTTTTTTTAATTAAGGAGGAGAGATAATCATGGCAATTCGACAGATAATACAGATAGATGAAGATAAGTGCACAGGGTGCGGGCTTTGCGTACCATCCTGCGCCGAAGGCGCTTTGCAGATAATCGATGGTAAGGCGAAGCTGGTGTCAGATGTATATTGCGATGGGCTCGGCGCCTGTCTCGGGGACTGCCCCGAAGGCGCGCTGAAGGTGATCGAGCGTGAGGCGGTAGAGTTTGACGAAGAAGTGACAGAAGAGCACCTCAAAAAGATCGGAAGAGAGCCAATGGCCGCGGCAGAAGAAGAGCCGTCTTATGAAGCGCCGCGTTTTCAGTGCCCATCATCACAGACCGCGACTTTTAATGAGAACAAAAGCGCTGCTGCAGGCGCTGATGTTCCCTCCGCGCTGACTCACTGGCCGGTGAAGATACAGCTGGTCGCACCGCAATCGCCGTTTCTGAAGAACGCGGACCTTTTGATCGCCGCGGATTGCGCGCCTTTCGCGTATGGTAATTTCCACAGGGATTTTATGCAGGGGAAAGTAGTTATCATCGGTTGCCCGAAGCTGAACGACTCTGAGCTGTACTACAAGAAGATCCTGGATATAATCAAAGAGAACGACTTAAACAGCATCACTGTCGCGCACATGCAGGTACCATGCTGCTTCGGACTTATGCACCTCGTTGACGAGGCGGTCAAAGCGTCGGGTAAAGATATCAAAGCGAAGAAGATCGTAGTCGGTATCAAAGGCGACATATTAGAGAGTTAATAGTCACCCTTCAAAAACAATGAATTCAATCCGGTATGGTGGGAACACTTTGGTTGCCCACCATGCCTTACCCGCCCTCTCTTCTTGTGGGGCATGTTCCCCAATACAATTTAGGGGCTCCGCCCCTACGCTTCCGAGCATCGCGATGCTGGTCGTACCCCCCTCCTTTTTTACAGGTACTTACAGCGATGGCTTTTTTGAAAACAGGGAGAATTTTCTATTTGGCAACAGTCCTATAAAATGTATAGTATTTTTCGAGTGTCTCCACAACGTCATCCCCGAGTGTCTCTATCGGGGAGCCATGCTCTAAACATCTTGTTAAACTTAAGCTTTTTCGCTTTTGTTCAATATGTTTTAGTCCTAGGTTCCCGATTAAAACCTCGGGAATGACAGTGTGGCCTCGGGAATTCAGGAC
>JAJRXV010000213.1 GCA_024276115.1 Deltaproteobacteria bacterium | reverse complement strand
GATACAGTCGATGCTTTGATCCTCGGGTTCGCGTGACCGAAGTTGATAAACGCGCCAGAAGAACACATAGGTCCGAATGTGCCTGTTGTGACGACATCGATTTCGCGGGCGGCCTGCACTGCGCCTTTTTCTTCAACAATACCGATCATCTCTTCTGCGGTAACGACTACAGCCTCTTTTTTCTGAATTCTCTCATTTATTTCTTTATACGTTTTGTTTACTTGAAATTCACTCATAATTATATTTTTCTCCTCTTATTCTTATTAGTGTTAGATAATTTTGTTGCCCGAAAAATGTTTCGCATATCGCTACACATGCCACTGCACATGTCAACTTCCATATAACACCACCCCCTTGAAATTCATCGACGCCATTTTGTGATAGCCCTGCTTTTATATTGCTTTAGATAAAGTACATAAACCTGTAGTCTATCTCTCGCTTGATACCCATCTCTTTTGCCTTGTCGCAAATGTCCTGAATGTATATGCCATTAAAATAATCAAGTATCTTCACTGAAGCATCATCCCAGAACGATCTCGTAGCGCATATATCATACTGTACACACTTCTTGTGCGTGCGTTTCTTTTTCTTCACGCATGGCACCAGGTCGGTCTCAGTCTCCACCGCCTCGATGACGTTACCGATGCTTATTTCGTTTGCCGGGCGCGCGAGAACATATCCACCGTTCGGACCTCTCTTGCTCTTGAGCAGCCCCGCTTTTCTGAGCTTCTGGAATATCTGCTCAAGATATCGTTGAGATATCTGCTGCCTTTTTGAGATGTCTTTGATCTGTATCGGGAGCCCACTAGAGTGGTAAGCTATATCAAAAAGCGCTCTGACCCCATACCGTACTTTTGTTGAAAGTCTCATTTTTTCACCCTTATATAAAATTCTACCCAAAAATAGTATACTTTAGTACTTATGTCAAGAAAAAAAATCATTTGTCATGAGAATTCTGCTGTGGATTATCATGATTGCTAAAGAGAAGAACGTCAAGCTCAACAGTCAAGGATTAAACCGTATTTCCAATATACATACACTACTTAATAGCGGTTCTTAGTTGTCTTGGGTATGGCAAGTGGTTGGCATTGCTACGCAGAACGAGACGTAAGTGTCAGATGAGCACACAGATCAATCCAACAGGTCAATCCAACAGCTTACTATTTTATTCATAACTCATACTATTTATTCATGATACAGTGTTTCATATTTCTTAATCATCACATCTTTTGAGAACGACGACTCGACATGCTGAAAACCCTTCTGCCCGAAGTCAGCCGCTTTTTCCGCGTCTTTCAACAGCATGATGATCGCGTTCGATATCTTCTCGTTATTGTCCTCAGGGACGAGGTAGCCGTTCACGCCGTCCTGAACTATCTCACCGGTGCCCGCGGTATCGGTCGCCACCACCGGTTTTTTTAGCGAGAACGCCTCTATAACCGAGTTCGGTAGCCCCTCATCGTGCGAAATATGCGCGGCGACATCGCAGACATTAAAATAGTTGTAAACATTCGCGTACCCCGGGAAGATGACCCGCTGCGCCACGTGCATCTCGACCGCCAGATCCTTCATCGCCTGCATGTTCTCACCATCCCCGGCGAGAATGAAGACAACATCCCCGCACAGCTTCAGTATTTTTGGTATGGCGCGGATCAGCTCCGCGTGCCCCTTCTCGATGCGGAAGCGCGCGGCCATCACCACTACCTTCGCGCTGACAGGTATCGCGTGCTGTTTTCTCAGGTCGCCCTTGGAGATTGTAGGCTTTTTTTCATTTAGATCAACACCGTTGTAGATGACCCTGATTTTTTCAGACGGGTAGCGTTCCCGTTTCTGTATCATCAGCCGTATCGCGGCGCAGTTGCATGTCATCAGATCATCGTTTTTCTGGAACAGCTTATTCATCCCGACCTTCCAGCGACTGCGGTTATAATCGACAAACCGCTCAGAAGCGATGAGGCGTTTTATCGCGCCCCCCCTCTTCGCCGTGCGTGCCATCAGGTTCGCGTGGAAGAGGAAAGAGTGAACAATATCAAAGTCTTCTCTCTTTAAGTACGCGACGAACCTCTTAAACGCTCTGACATCGAGCTTTGAGCGCATCCGCAGTGAATACGCAGGAATACCGCTCTTTCGCGCCTCGTAGAGTAGGCCGCCGCTCTCCCCGAGCAGTGTGCAGATATGCGGGTTGTATTCAGCTTTGTCAAGCGCGCGTGCTATCGTAAGCAGGGTCTTTTCTGTACCGCTAAGCCGAGAATCAGTCGTCATCAGCAACAGTTTTTTCTTTCGTATCATAATCGCAAAGCTAACATATAAACCGTGGATAGTCAATGTTAAGACTCCTGCACAACCTGCTTTTATGTATAAAAACTACTGCCGTCATCGCGAGCATCGCGATGCTGGTCGTACCCCTTTTTTACAGGTACTTACTGTGACAGCTTTTTTGAAAATATGTAAATATGTCTATTCGGCAACACTCCATTGCGGAGTTTCCATGTTTTTTTCAATAAAGGAATTGAAGAAACATAAACGCCTACTACCCCCCCAAATACTCCGAAGAATCGAGCGTTCCGATACTCTTTTTCAGGTTGTAGAGCGAGACGATGTAGTCTGTTATTGCCGAGTAGTACCGCACTTCCGCCTGTATGACGTTCTCCTGCGCCTCGATCACTGTCAGGTTGTCTATCTCGCCGGCTGAGTAGCGCAGAGTGGTGAACTCGAGCTGCTTTTGCGACGCCTCGACCGACTTTTTTTGTAGCGCGATCTTCTTCAGGTTCTGGGTGACGTTCCGGTATCTGTTCTTCACCTCGATGACTATCTCATCCTCATATTGTCTCAGCTCCCGACGCGCGCGGTTCAGGGTAAGCTGCGCGTTCAAATAGTTCACCTTCTCGCTCTTCCGCTCCAGGTCTAACGATGAGCTGATCGAGATGTTCCATGACTCCTCATCGAGCGTCGTGCTGCCTTTGAACGCGTCCCCGTTACCGGTGAAGTTCGCCGAAACGCTGAGGTCAAGCGGTGGGGAGAGGTTACGCCGCGAGATAAAAAGGCTACGCTCATACGCCGCTATGTTCTCGTGGTAGCTCTTCAGCTCTAGTCTGTTGCGCCGCGCCAGCCTAATCGCCTCGTCAAGCGGAATCAGCTCCTCGCGCATTCGCGAAAAATCCTTGTCCGTCAGCGCCAGCTCGCTGTTTAATGGCAACCCTAGCAGTAGTTTGAAGTCATCCACCTGGCTCGCGACGCTCTCATTGTAGCTGATGAGGCTCGTCTCGGACTGTAAAAGACTTATCTCCGCCCGGTATACATCCATCTTTGACACCGTACCAAGCTCTAGCTTCACCTGCGCGTGACTCAACAGCTCCTTAGTGCGGTTGTGTGATTTTTTGTACGCCTTGAGCATAAGCTGTGACTCGATAATACCGCAGTATGACGATATACAGTTTATGATGAGCGACTGCCGCGCCAGCTCAAGGCTTCGCTCTTGTTGCAAAAGCCCCTCGCGCGCGCCAAGAAGCGAAGCGGTGTTGTACCGAGTGCCGGCACTCCTCAAGAGCGGTTGCGTGAGCGTCACCGCCGCCGTGGATGTGTAAGCCTCGTCAGAGTTGTCAGTGATGTATGTCTCCACCGACGCGCCGAGGCTGGTGCCGTATTTCAGCTTTTTATCGACACTCATGCCGTACGTCTGGGTGTCATACTCCCCATCCGCGCGGGAATATGAGACGTTCGGGGTGAATTTTGTATCAAAATCGCTCGCCCGCAACATTAGATCGAGCTCAGATGACTCAATAGAGTCGTAATAGCTCATGATGCTTATGTTCTGCTTCAGCGCGACCTTTATCGCCCCCTGAAGAGAGAGTTCAAGCGGTTTGGCTGACGCGGTGTGAGCGAAAAAGAGCATAAATATCAGAGTTGTAAGTATTTTCTTTTTCATAATCAAGGGCATGTTGCCCAATCCATTTAAGGGGGATTCCCCCTTTGCTCCCGAGCATCTAGATGCTGGTCGTACCCCTTTTTTACAGGTACTTACAGCAACATTTTTTTGCAAAATAATATTGTTTTGCCATTTGGCAACAGTCCCATCAAACAAAGTACAGTAATGAAAACCCTATCAGCAGAAGCACACCGCCTAAGCCCCTGAGTACGTTATCAGGCATATCAAGCACCGCCCGCATCATCGTCTTCGACCTCTTGGGCGCGACGAAATACGGTATCCCCTCAAGGAACATCGCGATCCCCAACCCATATAGCAAGACTTTCATCCTTCCTCCTCTTTTAATGAAATAAGTCAAGCAATAACTCACAATATTCTTTCAAATTGCGCGAAACTTTCTCCATTGCTAACTTATTGATTGCGGCATCATGCCGCCTCCTCTTTTTTCTGGTGGCATATACTCTTCTGTAACTTTTCGGTTATGCAGAGCCTTATGTTAGTTTTCTCACCCCAAAAAGTCAACAAAAGACTCGAGCTTTTCCATTTTTTTAAGAAAAACGTCTATTAAGGCTCCTGCGCGCCTCAAATTCGGGATGACGGCAGGTAGTTAGCTTGAAAAAAAACGATTAATTATTCATCTGACTTTAGTTTGGGGGTAACGAGTTCTTTTAATGCTTGTTCTTTATTCATATAAAAAGAGTTCCCCCTTTGAAGAGTATCCAGCTACATGGCAGAAAATGATGTCTTTAGTGGTGCGCCCGACAGGATTCGAACCTGTGACTTCTTGATTCGTAGTCAAGCACTCTATCCAACTGAGCTACGGGCGCATGAGATGTTTTGTGACCTGTTAAAAAACTAATTCTAACAATCAGTGCAGAAAAATACAACATTTATTTCTTTTTTGCAAGAATAATCGGTGCGGGGCAAGATATTTTCGCGAAAGAGCGCGCGGATATCTTGACGAAAGTAATTGTTACTTTTGCGTTGCTCAATGCAACACGCGAGGCTACTTCCCCTCAACGATCGCTATATCGTCATCTGTCAATTCGTAAAGCTCATGGGCATGTTGCCCAATGCAATTTAGGGGGATTTCCCCCTACACTCCCGTTGGTCGTACCCCCTTTTTACAGGTACTTACAGCAATGGCTTTTTCGAAAACAGGGGGAATTCTCTATTTGGCAACAGTCCCCTCATACACCATCTTGTCGATCTCTTTATCCGTCGTGTCGATTTCGCGTTTCAGCTCAATGATACGGCTCTTGTTCTCTCTTTGTTGGGATCTAAAAACCCTCGCCTTCAGGCGAAAACTTCAGTACTGGTTATTCATGTGTTGTTATTCACGTGCCCCACAACGTCATCCCCGAGAGTTTGTATCGGGGATCCAGGCTCAAAACATCCCATTATCCAGAACAGTTTTTGTTCGCTACGCTCAATATATTCTAGTCCT
>JAJRXV010000212.1 GCA_024276115.1 Deltaproteobacteria bacterium | reverse complement strand
TCGTAGAGCGATCCGGGCTTGTGCGTGTTCAGGTTGTCCATCACAAGTGTAATTTTCTCCGCACTTTTATACTGCTTTGCGACATCCTGGGACTGTTGCAAAGCAGAGAATTCTCCCTGTTTTCGAAAAAGCCATCGCTGTAAGTACCTGTAAAAAGGGGGTACGACCAACGGGAGTGTAGGGGGAAATCCCCCTAAATTGCATTGGGCAACATGCCCATCCTCTACAAAACGCGCCCAGTCCAACTTTGTTTTCCGCTTAGTGACAGTAACCATGCGCTTACCCGAAAGAGGCTCGCACGCAATAAAAACATTGCACACGCCCTGGCGCCTGTATTCATAATCGTACCTCGCCGGACGTCCCGGAGCCGCTTTGACAGGCAATCTTGTCTCCGCGATCAGTTGCTTTGGCTATTCATCCATGCATACGACCGGACGCCGAGGGTCAAAAGGGCGTTTATAAACGCCCAGCATGCATTAAACCCAACCCCATCTAAGGGGGACTCCCCCTTAGCCTACGCTTATCGCTTGCTGCCTAGTGTTTCTACTGTGCGCTGAATAGGTAATCAATTATCTGAGTCGCCTCATCGTCGTTGAACCAGCCTTTTTTCTTCTGCTGCATCCTCTTTACAGTTGCTTCCCACTTACTCTTCTTCTTGTTTTTGCCCTCAGCCCTGTCAAATTTATGACATGCGCTACATTTTGTTTCAAATAGAGATTTGGAGGATAAGTACCATGCTATTTCAGTCACATCAGCATCACTTATAGATTTGGGGGGGTTCATTTGCATCCGCTTTACAGTCTTTTCCCACTTTTTTAAACTCTTATTTTTTCTCAGCGGTTTATCTACAGAATGACATTTGCCACACTTATCATAGAGCAACCCTTTGCCGATCAGTTTGCCATCATCATCTTTCTTCTGCGCGAACGCTGACTGAACGATAATAAATGAAGCTAATACAAAAGCTAAAATTACGTAAGTACTGATTTTGTTTTTCATTTTCTTACCTCCATATATCCCGGTATTTTTATGTATCACTACTGCTTGGTTATCTTAACTTTCATTATACTGGACTTTTTACCAAAATCCAGTTTTTTATTATAGTCAGGATTTAACGGAACTCAATTCTGTTTCTGCCCCCATTCTTTGCTTTGTACAGTAGTTTGTCAGCTTTTGCTATAAGCTCTACTACTGTCTCTCCGGTATACATTGCTACGCCGCCGCTAATTGTAACATGTAGACCATAGCTACCCCAGTCTATTTCAGCCATTTTTTTTCTGACCTTTTCTGCCGTGAAGTAGGCGTCCTCAATAGCGGTATTTTTTAGTATCATCAAGAACTCCTCACCACCATAGCGACCAGAGAGGTCTGTCTGGCGCAGGTTTGCCTTCAGAGCGTTTGATATTTCCACTAAGACATAATCCCCAACCTGGTGTCCGTAGCTGTCATTGATATTCTTGAAATGGTCAATATCAAACATTATAATTGAGAGCGGGGTTTGGTAGCGTTTGGAGACAGATATCTCCTCACTTAATCTGGTTATTATATACTTATGATTATAAAAACCGGTAAGGCCGTCGGTTATAGATATTTCCTCAAGAGTTATGTTCTTTTCTTCTAGCGCTAATAGGAGGCATTCACGTTCTTTTTCGACGCCGCGCCGCTCAAATTCGGTGATAGCCCTGAGCGAGAATATCTGTAGCATCATCTCCGCGAGGTCGGGGTGCGCAAGCGGTTTACAACCGAGCACTACCATTACACCTAGTGTACCGCTCTCGGCGTTCATGCTGTAGAGCGGGGTACCGATGTAGCTTTCTGCTTTCCATTCGTTTAAGAGTGTGGCATCAGGGAAGTCGTTTTGAATTCCTTCAGAGCAGAAAAACGCGCCTACTGCCACATCCTCGTCACATGGTGAGGCTGTGAGGTCATACTCAAAATTATCCAGGTATTTCCCTTTGGCGTATGCCGAAATAGTTTTGACGATGTTCTTTTTTCCTTCTATAGTCTCTCCGATGAGAACATAGTCCGCTTCTATCGCTTTCGCCAGATATGTCGCAAGAGAGTGAAACACTTCATCACTTGATGATCCCATGACTCCCATTGCTATATTTTGCAGTGTTGATTCCATGTGCTTACGCTCAGTTATGTCCCGAAGTATAGCTATTGCGCTCCTTTTCCCCCTAAGTTCTACCGCCGAAATGGATACCTCAATAGGGAGCTCGACTTTCTTTTTTGTTATGGCGATGAGCTCAGCTGTCTTTCCTACAAACTTGCCGTCTTTAGATTTTTGAAACTCCTCGAATGCTTTTTTGTGCTTTTCGCGGAAGTGCCCCGGAGTGATAAGTTCGTGCATTTTTTTACCGGCCGCCTCATCCTTAGAGTAGCCGAGCATAGCCTCGGCCGCCTGGTTCCAAAAATGTATAGCGCCATTTTCGTCTGTCATCATTATAGCGTCGTGCGCTGAATTCATAATCGATCCGATCAGTTTTTCGCTTTCCTTCAATGCCTGCTCTACCGATTTACGTTTTGTTGTGGCTGTAGCGTATATCCACGCAGTAATGGCAATCAGAAAGAAGATGATAATAAAAGCGTTTAAGTATGTTGAGTAGACCTGATCTTTTATCAGATTTATCTTGGTCGGCAGTACTTCTGAAACGAGTATCCAGTAGTATCTTTTGTTCAGGTCGGTTATACCGGGTTTTAAGTCTCCCTTAAAAGCTTCCGCGAATGGATATATCTTCTTTGACGTAAATAGACCGCCTTCGTTGGAAAATTGGTGGTAGTCAACACCTTTGATCTGCTGCCAAGCTTCTTGGTGATATTTTTGATACCTTGTGTCGTTATTTCCTTCGATTCTAAAACCAAAAACCTTTTCAGGATATTGAGAATAAAGCCAGTAACCATCAGAGTTTAACAATGATATGCGCTCATATTTAAGAGGGCGCGCGTTTATTAATTTTTCGGTCAAAGAAGAGCCAAGGAAATTTAGAATAAGAATGCCTCTAAAGTTTCCGGCATTATCATAAGTGGGGGTAGCGAAGCGTATTGTAGGTTTTAATGGGTGTTCTATATCGCCATTTTCGTATGATAAATCGAACGGAGATATGTATACTTCGCCCCTTTTCAGGTTTTTAGTCGCTTCATAATATGATCGATCTGATTTGTTTTTAAGTTGATCGGGTTGAAGCACATAAGGCTTACCGTTTTTGTACTTGATATAGACTATCTCTCGTCCAACCTCATCAAGTATCCGAATCTTGTCGTATATTTTCTTTTCACTCGAAAATAAAAGGTAATCATACTGAAGATCCCACAAGCTGAAATCATCATCCTGGTTCAGGTACTGGAGAAACTCCTGCTGGCGTGAAAGGTACTTCAAGTCAGAAATGACAGACACAAAACTACTCGCTAGCGCCTTCGCTTTCCGCGACACTTTGATCTTTTGATCAGATTTTACCACCCGCATCTCGTTTTTTATATCCGCTTTATGCAACAGAAATATAAGTACACCGACAAAGATTGTTAGGGTGCAAAATGTAGCGAAAAACTTTTTAAGCAACGATTTTTTATCTATTTGAGTAAAAAAAATGTTGTCAAACTTCATACTGAAATCTTATAGTAATTAGCTGAAATGTCAAGCTCTTATAATAATTATTTAGTATCAATATGAGGGGTGTCCAAGACCTGTCTTACTACACTCGATAGCTCTTGTGGGGAGATAGGTTTTTTCATAAACGGTATGTTATTCTTCTTTAGGTTTCCTAATATGTCTGGATCCCCAAAAAAACCAGATACAAAAACTGTTTTAATCAAGGGTCTTGACTTAACTATTTTGTTATAGAGCTCTAAGCCGCCTATGTCTGGTAGTATTACATCAGATAAAAGGAGATCTATTTTTCCTTCATACGCTTCGCTGGTTTTAAACGCATCCTCTCCACACTCAGACATAAATATATTATAACCTTTACTTCTTAACGCTTCAGCAAACAGTATCATAACATCCTGATCATCTTCTACCAGAAGAATTGTCTCGTTACCGCCAGCAATATAGCAGACTTCTTCTCTCTCTACTACCAGCTCTTCCTCATGCGCTACAGGAAAGCAGATTCTGAACTCTGTACCTACATTTTTCTTACTATCTACATAAATAGCGCCATTATGCTGTTTTACTATACCAAACACGGTCGATAATCCGAGACCTGTACCTTTCCCCTCATCTTTTGTTGTGAAGAATGGGTCGAATATTTTCTCTCTGACCTCATCGCTGATACCATGACCTGAATCATTGACGGATATTTCTACATAATCACCTTCTGATAATTCAGGGTAGTTTTTAATAGACTCCTTGTCAACGCTAATGCTTTTGGTCTCGATACTTATTGTACCACCTGTTGTCATAGCGTCACGAGCATTCACTAGAAGATTCATCAGGACCTGCTCAACTTGAGTGTCATCTGCCAGTATCTTGTTAATATAAGGTTCTAAGGTCTTATTTATAATGATGTTTTCACCTATCATCCTGCTACACATCTCAAGAATATTTTCTATTGCCTCGTTTGGATCTATAGGCTTGGTATTGAGTACTTGCCTCCTGCTGAAAACAAGTAGCTGGTTGATAAGTTTTGCCGCTCGCTCCCCACTGTTTTGTATCCTAAGCACCATCTCTTTTTGTGGGTTATCATCAGACATCTCATCAGCTACCAAGGTACTAAAACCGATAGTCGTCTGTAAGAGGTTGTTGAAGTCGTGAGCGATGCCACCGGTAAGCCTGCCGATAGACTCAAGCTTTTGAGACTGCAATAGTTGTTTCCATAATTCATCTTTATCCTTTTCGGAACTTTTAAGTTTGGTTATGTCTTGAATAACACCGGACATCTTGAGCGGATTACCACTATTATCATAGGTCACAACCCTCTTGGCAAAGACGTTTTTTACAGTTCCGTCAGGGATTATTATCCGGTAGTCGACTTCACTGTCTTTTTCATTAATGATGTCGGTAGTAATTTTGTTTTTGACAAACACCCTGTCGTCTTGGTGTACGTTGCTAAAAAACAGTTCATAAGTTGCTTTGAACTCGTTCGGTGAAAATCCAAATATTCGGTATAGTTCATCAGACCATTCCATTTCACCAGTTCGCATATTCCAGTCCCAGTTACCTATGTGTGCTATCTCCTGTGCTTCTTTCAGCCCCTGCGTTCGTTCTTCTACACGTTCTTCTAACTCACTATTTAGTGCGTTAAGCTCACTGACGGTAGCATCTAATTCTTCATTCGTTGCCTGAAGCTCTTCAACCGTAGCGTCTAGTTCTTCATTTGTTGCCTGAAGCTCTTCAACCGTAGAGTCTAGCTCTTCATTTGTATCGCTCAATTCTTCGTTACGACTTATTATTTTTTCCCTGTATTCTTTCAGGTCTGTTGCCATTTGATTAAAGTTTCCCGCAAGAGTCCCGATTTCATCCTTAGTGTCAACCTTAATGTAGTAATCTAAGTTTCCGTTTCCTATCTCCTTTGCGCCCATGGTGAGCTTACCCAGCGGCTTAAGTACCAACGTTACAATATAAGATACCAAAAGCATCCCAAGCGCTATAATGACCAATGTCATTAAAATGAGCACTTTTGTCGTGTAATCCACAGCTCCTCTTATACCCTCTTCAGACATGCCGACATGGACTGTGCCTATTTCACCTATAGGCATGGTAATATCACGAATACACCCATCTTCTGTCATAATAACCTTTGTAGAATATGGTTGATCTTTAACAAAAGTGGTTGCTTTTGCCAGAGCTTTAGTAACTCCATTGAGAAAGGTATGCACCAGCACATCACCTTTTGGGTCGAGAATATAGATATATGATACGTCTTCTTCTGCTTTTATTACTTCATTAATATGACGCTGTAAGCTAACTATATCATCTGTGAGAATAAGGTTTTCAGCATTGATAGATATATTTCTGGTGATTGAGAGCCCTTGACCCTGTAAAGCATGAGTCAGCGTTTTTGTCTGAAAGCTGTTGACAAATATAGTCACTAGCACTCCGAGCAGGAGAATAACTCCCGTAGTAGCTATGACGAACTTACTCCTAAGTCCGATTGTATTAAAATAGCTTTTAATTTTTACTTTCACCTGCTGCCTCCAGCCACTCTCGCATTTTCCTTATAGAATCGTATGATTTGTCCTCTACCTCTACAAACCTGTCTATACTTATTTTCTCCAGTATCGCTTTACCATCCTTGTCTAAGTGTATATTTAGCAAAATGTTTTTAAGTTTTTCTTTGATCTTAGG
>JAJRXV010000211.1 GCA_024276115.1 Deltaproteobacteria bacterium | reverse complement strand
GAGGAGCGCCTTCCCGCGGAACCGCTTCCGCGCGAGGATATACGCTACCGGTAATCCAATTGCGATGTTTATCAATGTCGCGACGACCGCCACCTTGAGGGAAAGCGCCACCGCGTACCAGTCATTCGATGTCAACATATTTTCCTACTTCTTTTTACTGTTTCCTTACTGTTTTTTTACTGATAAATGGTCTTAAATCCATGCTTCAGCAAGATCCCCTGACCTCTCTCGGAGATGACAAAATCAATGAAGCGGCGCGCCGCCCTTTTTTTCTTCGTACCGGTGACTATCGCGATCGGGTACTTGATCGGCGTATGCGCCTTGTCAAAAATCATAAAAGCATACAACGATTTACTCCTCAGCAAAAGAGTATCAGTATAATAGACCACCCCGGCATCCACCACTTCACGCGCAACATAATCGAGCGCCTGCCGGACGTTCTCTGTCAGGATAAGCTTCGGCTGTATATTATCATAAATCTGATAAAACTCAAACGCTTCTTTCGCGTACTTCCCAGCCGGCACCGTTACCGGGTTCCCCATTGCGATTTTTTTGTATTTATTGCTTTCGAGTTCTTTGACATCGCTGATTTTTTTGTACGATATTATGACGAGCGAATTCCGCGCGAAGACGCGCCTGCTATCAGCGATAACAAGCCCCTGCTCCTCAAGCGCGTCCATCTCCACGCTTGACGCGCTCGCGAAAACGTCTGCGCGCGCGCCGATCTCGATCTGTTTTTTGAGCTGCCCTGATGACGCGAAGTTCAGGTTCGCCCTCTCTCCGGGGTTCGCTTTCGCGTACTCCTCTGATATCTCTCTGAACGCGTCCTGCAGACTGATCGCCGCGGAGATGAGGATCTCGTCCGCGCGGAGAGTGGTCGGGGTAAGGAATAGTAATATTACAATATAAGTAAAAAGCTTTTTCATCTTTCACCTTCACTATCGATGGGCGGAGAAAGAGCGGCTTGTCGCGAGGGGGAAGGTGAAAACTTGTTTATTTTACACATTGTCATGCGCCTGAACCACCAAGTTTATCTAAAAGTATATTGCCGTCCAAATATTTAAATATACTTTCATTTTCTACATATTTTTTGCAAAAGTCTAAAAAACCAAATGGCCAAACAGCTAATGGCAATTTAGGGTTTGTTTTGGTTGGTATATCTTTATTGCCTTCATACCCAGAATATACAGGATTTGTTAATATACCTGTTTGTCGCATTTCATAGCTTGTATCTTTCTTTAAAGATTTGCCTATATTAAAAAACTTATTATAGGGAATTGAGGTAAAAAAATCTCCTCCTTCTGCACAATAATCTACAATCAAGACAGGCTTCAACTTATTAATAAAAACTCTATTCCATAATCCCATAAAACACTTATTAATATGGCTATCCCCATAGCCATAGCCAAGAAACAATATAGCATCGGCATCATACAAAGCACGATCAATCACATTGTAATAACTTCTAAAAGGTTGGTCAAGAATTTGCAATTCTTTACCTCCACCTGCAATTATATTTGCTTTTGGATAGATATCCTCTTTTCTTTGATGAATCTGAAATCTTCCGTGAGGGTATTTTGAAAAGTCTTTAGTTAAATCTTCATTCCAGAAAACATTATACATTTGGTCTTTTTCAGTTTCTGTATTAAAGTACACTGAGCCGTGTAATTGATAACAAAAACCGAATTCGTTTTTCAGTAATATTTCTTCTAGGAGTAACTTCCCACTTTTTCTATCAAATCCAGTTCGCAACCCAGGTAATGCTTGTAAAATCAAGTTATCATAATTAAGACTAATGATTCCTAGTTCAAAGTCTTCGCTAATTCTGTTAAAAAAGTCTTTATATGTTTGAAATTTTTCTTTGAATCCTGACATGTTTTCAACTTCGACACATTGCTTTCTAAAATACTCAAACAATTGGTCGACTAAATGAATATATAATCTAAATAAGATTTCACTGCTGGCTTTAGATCTCTTACCAAGATATTTTACAGCGGGTAGGTCTATACTATTGATAAAAGCTCTAACAGGTGGCGAAAAAGTATTTGGATTTTCTAAAGCTGATAGCTGAGCAATAGTATTCAAAATTTCTTCAAAATTAGTTGTTTTGTTTCTAAATCCAGAAGTATCTTTATCATAAAACTCTTGTATTTTATCTCTAACAAACGAATATAAACTCTTACTTTGATCTTCTGCTAAGGGAGTAAGCTCTAATGCCCATTTTTCAAATAATGTATCAATATCACCTACCGATGGCATACCTAACTCAACAGATGACCCGGCTCCCGCAATAATCAAAAGTTTTTTCATATTTCACCCTCCCCCTCGCTTCGCTCTTCCCCCGTAAGGCGCGCCTTCCCCTCGACAGGGAGGGGGAAATACAATCCCCCCATACACAAAAAAAAAGGGCGGCCAGTTGGTCGCCCTTGTCATCTTAGTCAATCTAGTAAATCGCGTTAAAGGAGCACGATTCTATGCACTTACGGCACTGGGTGCATTTATCCTTGTATATCTTCGCGTAATTCTTTTTCTCCCAGTGTATGGCGTCGAAATCACACGCCTTAACGCAGACTCCGCATTTTTTGCAGAGCGCATCGTCCACCTCGAACTTTATCAGGTCAGAGCATATTCCTGAGGGGCAGATCTTCTCGTTGATGTGCTTTTCGTACTCCTCGCGGAAGTATTTTATGGTGCTCAGCACGGGGTTCGCCGCCGTCTGTCCAAGCCCGCAGAGTGACGCGGCCTTGATATCTTTCCCAAGTTCCTCTAGTTTTTCTATATCGCCCTCTTCACCTTTGCCGCTCGCTATCCGCTCAAGCATTTCGAGCATCCGCTTTGTACCGATCCGGCATGGAGGGCACTTGCCGCACGATTCATCCTGCACAAAATCCATGAAGAACTTCGCGATATCGACCATGCACGATTTGCTGTCCATGACGATCAAACCGCCAGAGCCCATCATAGCGCCGATCTCTATCAATGAATCAAAGTCGATAGGGTGGTCAAGGTACTTCGCCGGTATACAGCCGCCGGACGGACCACCAAGCTGAGCCGCCTTGAACTTGCGCCTCTTTGGGATACCGCCGCCGACATCGAATATTATCTTTCTCAGCGTGGTTCCCATAGGTACCTCTACCAGCCCTGTGTGAACAACATCACCGACAAGCGCGAATATCTTCGTACCTTTGCATTTTTCGGTACCGATCTTAGCGTACTCGGCGCCACCGTTTCTTATGATCCACGGTACGTTTGAGAATGTACCGACATTATTTATGTTAGAAGGTTTTTTCCACAAGCCGCTCACTGCCGGATATGGTGGTCTCGGTGTCGGCTCGCCCCGTTTCCCTTCGATAGAACGCATGAGCGCGGTCTCCTCACCGCAGACAAAAGCTCCGGCGCCGATCCTGATATCTATATCAAACTCAAAATCGGTACCTAATATGTTCTTGCCCAGAAGCCCGCAATCCCTCGCCTGCTTTAACGCTATTCCGAGCCGCTCAATCGCGAGCGGGTACTCGGCGCGCGTATATATGTAGCCCTGCTTTGAGCCGATCGCGTGACCGCATATCATCATACCCTCGATGATGGAGTGCGGATTCCCCTCAAGGACACTTCGGTTCATAAACGCTCCTGGATCCCCTTCGTCGGCGTTACATATTACGTATTTTTCGTCACTCTCAGCCTTCGCGGCGAAGTCCCACTTAACACCGGTCGGAAAACCAGCGCCGCCACGACCTCTAACACCGGCTGTCTTGACTTCGTTCCTGATTGACTCCGGGGTCATCTCCGTGAGAGCTTT
>JAJRXV010000013.1 GCA_024276115.1 Deltaproteobacteria bacterium | reverse complement strand
AGCATTTATAAAGTATGTCTGCGATAAAAACGGCTATCAATACCTTAAAGAAGCAAATGCTGCAAAAATTTCTGAGGAATTCAACATAGATGTTCCGGTAGATAAGTCTTCAAGAAGGTACGATTTTGTTATTTTTAATAAGAAAGAACTATTTATAGTAGAAACTAATTTTTTCGGTGGCGTAGGCTCTAAGCTGAAATCAACCGCTGGAGAGTATAGGAATCTCTTTGATATGCTCAAAGACCAGTACAAATTTATTTGGATTACCGATGGTAATGGCTGGCAAACCACGTCACGACCATTAAAAGAAACCTTTGAGCACAATGATTATTTGTTTAACTTAAATATGCTTGAAAATGGTATTCTAAACTATTTATTAACACAATGATTAAACACTTGCCGGAGCAAGCGCGACCTCCTGTAATGCTGTTACCTACTCTATAAAGGGCATGTTCCCCACCCCTTTTTTCAAGGCTCAATACCTCAAACATCACATTAAAAATAAAGCAAAGTTTATTCTGCATTCATTGCATTGGGCAAGACATCCCAAAAATGAAAAAAATATGTAAAACCTTTGATAGAACCTTGTAATAATCATAATATATTGTTAATGTTATTAAAAAAACATACTAGGTGGCATATATGGAAAGAGCATTACTCGGAATAGATCTGCTGATGAAGGATAAGAATCTTATACCTGACGGCAGGAGGTTAGGGCTACTCACAAACCATGCCTCGAAAAACAGCGAAAACCGTTTCACCAGAGATGTGATACATGACATATACGGTAAAAAACTGCGCGCGCTCTTCTCGCCGCAGCATGGTTTCTTCGGGGTCGAGCAGGACAATATGATAGAGTCTTCTCACAGTTATGACGAGCGTCTCGGTATACCGCTATTCAGCCTTTACTCAAAGGTCAGGACGCCGAGCGATTATATGTATGATGAGATTGATACGCTTATCATCGATCTCGTAGATGTTGGTACCCGTGTCTACACTTTCATTTACACTATGGCGCTCTGTATGTGGAAAGCTACGAATATGGGTAAATCAGTGATTGTTCTCGACAGACCGAACCCTATCTCCTCAACTGTTGAGGGGAACCTGTTGAAACCCGAGTTCACGTCATTCGTTGGGATGTATCCGATACCGATGCGGCACGGTATGACGATCGGTGAGCTCGCGACGCTTTTTAATGAGGAGTACGGTGTCGGTTGTGAGCTTCAGATAGTGAAGATGCCCCGGTACAGGCGTGAGAGTTACTACGATGACAGTGGGCTTCTTTTTCCGTTTCCATCACCGAATATGCCGACGCTTGACAGTGCGATAGTATATCCCGGGCAGGTGATATTCGAGGCGACGAACATCTCAGAAGGGCGGGGTACTACCAAGCCGTTTGAGATATTTGGCGCTCCTTTCATAGAGCCGGTCGCGCTGAAAAACGCGCTGAAAAAATACGATCTCAATGGTGTGGAGTTCAGCGAGATATATTTCAAACCGACATTCAATAAATATAAGGGTGACGTTTGCGGCGGGCTGATGATGCACGTAACTGACAGAGCGGCGTTCAGACCATACATAACATCGATTTGCATTCTCGCGGAACTTCTTAGGCTCTACCCCGAGGAGACAAAGTTCCTGTCGCCGCCTTATGAGTATGAGTTCAAAAAACTACCGTTTGATATTATCACCGGTGACAGTTCTATCAGAAACAACCTTTACCTTGATGACGGGATTGAGAAGATTAAAAAGATTTTTGAAGATGGGGAGGCTGAGTTTGCTGAAAAAGCTAAAAAATACTACCTGTATTAGTTTACTGGTTATCATATTATGCGCTGTTCCGACAATCTCTCACGCGAAGCGCGACTACCCAAAGTCAATGGAGGCGCTCATAAAGCATGGTAGCGTTTATGTGACCGGTAAGGATGGCGCGCCGATAATGACGCTGAACGTGAAGGAGAAGCTCGTACCGGCGTCGATAATCAAAATAGTCACCGCCAGCGCGGCGTATCATTACCTCGGGGCGGAGTACCGCTTTTTGACCGAGTTTTACATTGACGCGAAAGCCAACTTGTACATTAAAGGGTACGGTGATCCTCTGCTCATCTCTGAGGAGCTTGATCTGATTAGCGATGTTTTTAAACGAAAAGGCGTTAAGCGGATCGGCGCTATATATCTTGACAATAGTTTTTATGACCCCGGTATAAAGATTGATGGCGTAGAGCGGTCGCTTAATCCGTATGACGCTACCAACGGAGCGTTATGCGTGAACTTTAACACTCTGAATGTCACTGTGAAGAAGGGCGGGGAGATCATATCGCGTGAGCCGCAGACCCCGATGACAGAATTCGCGAAGAAGATCGTGCGCAAGAAGATGAAAACAAAAAAAGTCAGCAAAAAAGTGAATGAGCGGATAGTGCTGTCACACAAAAAGGACGAGACGCTGCTCTATACCGGGCATCTGCTGAAGGCGTTTCTGGAGAAGAAGGGAATCAGCGTTAAGGGCGTTATAAAGAAGAAGTTTGTGCCGGTGGGGACGAAGCTTTTTTACGCTCATCACTCCTCAAGAACGCTTGACGAGGTGATAGTCACGCTGATGAAGTACTCGACGAATTTCACTGCTAATCAGATTTTTTTGACTATGGGGGCGAAGGTCTACGGCGCACCGGCGACGGTCAAAAAAAGTGTGAAGGCAGTAAAGGAGTTCCTGCGAAAAAAACATGGTATCACGTCAGTATCTATCGCCGAGGGCTCGGGCATATCGCGCCTTAACCGGATAAGCGCTAAGGATCTTATGACCCTGCTGATAGATTACACAAAGGAGCACGATGATACGCTGAATGAGAATGGTGGCGCGACGTACAAGACCGGTACGCTGAGCAATGTCAAGTCTGCGGCGGGATTCATTGTTCGCAACAAGGTTCTTAACAACTTTGTTATAATGTTGAATGATGAGACCGACTACAAGAAGCGGAGTAAAATAATTGAGCTAATCAAGGAATTGGTGAATGGCGAAAATTAACCGATCGAAAGCTAAACCTGTTTTCCCTGTACTGCTGGCGTTGGCGTTTATAGCTGTTATCGCCGCGTATAGCATCAATAAAAATATCTCGCGTGAGGTGGACGACGTTATACAGGGGATAAAATCCGCTAAATATATAAAATATTCCACTGACTACCATGAAGATATAAACAGCATAAAATACCTAGGGGTCGAGGTTATCACCTCGTCGGCGGATGTGCGTGACGTAGTGAAATTTGGCGGTTATTTGTACGCGGCGACCGGTGGCGGACTACTAAAACTCGATGAGAAGGGGCGCAAGCTCGCTTTATACACGACGAACAATGGGCTTGCGTCTGTCGATCTTACATGTCTGGCTGTATTTAACGAGACACTTTATATAGCGTCGAAAAATGGTGCGCTTACCTCGCTGACTTTAGAGGGTAGCGTGAACAATTTTACGATAACCGGTTATGAGGGTTCTAAAATTGTCGCTCTGATACAGCGTAAAGATAAACTGTTCGTGGTATACGAGCGCGGTATTATAACATTCAATGGTGATAAGTTTACCCGTATAGAATCAGCTAAGGGTATCACCGGGATAAAATCCGCGCGCCTCTACATTGACAGCTCTGGAAACGCCACCCTGCTTCTTGTTACCGCTGACTCGCTCTACGAGCTTGCCGGGGAGAACCTCATCAAGCACGCCGTCGAGGCGCTCGACGATCTTACGGCGGTAGTGACCGGCGACCAGAAGACCTACCTCGCCTCGCTTGAAGGTGTTTATGAGCTTGCCGAAGATGGCGCCACCAGAAAGATAATGAATGATATATACATCAGGGATATGCAGTGGTATGACGGCTCGCTTGTCGCGGTCTCCTACATGGGGCGCGTTTATTTTATTGGTGATTCTCAGAGCAGGGAGTACGCTCTACCGCACCTGATAAACCGTCTCAGGGGAATCGGGGGGAAACTATACTGCGCGACTACCGGCGGTTTATACTATTTTACCGATGACGCTCTACGCGAATTTTACATACCACCTCAGACAGAAATAACATCGAACAACATCACAGCTCTCGCTAAGGATAAAGATGGGCGCGTTTACGTCGGGACGTTCGAGAATGGTATCGATATTTTGCGTGGTGACTTGACGCTTAAAAAGAACATTTCGGATAACGGTTTCAAGGATATAAACTCGCTTTTTTATGATGGGGGGCGTATCTCCTCCGCACCTCCTTGGGTAGCGGCGACCATAATCGTTGAGGATGGACGCATCTACGCTGGCCATACTCTCGGGGCGGCGATCATCGCCGATGGAAAGATCATAACACGGCTCACCCAAAAATATGGACTCATCGGTGAGAATGTAGCATACATAAAAAGGGTAGGGGGGGCGTTCTATTTTGCTACCGAAAAGGGGTTGTCGCGCCTGAAAGATGGTATGCTGAGAAGCATATACGCTCTACAGGGGCTCGTCAGCAACAAGGTGTACAGCATCGCGGAGTTTAATGGGAAAGTGTTTGTCGGAACGCTCGGAGGAATCAGCGTCGTTGATGAATTGAGCGTCACAAAAAATATCACAAAGAGCGAGAGTGCGTTACCGAACGACTGGGTGACAGCACTCCTTACAGATGGCGACAAGATGTTCATAGGTACTTATGGCGGTGGTGTCGTCTACATGGATGAGAATCTGAAAATCCATGAGATAGAGGGGATGAAGAAGGATACCAACATAAATTTTAACTCTTTACAAAACCTTTACGGCAAAGTGCTTGCGGGAAGTGTAAATAGTGGTATACTGGTTATTGATGCTGATAAAAATGCTGATAAAAATATCTCGGTTAGGTATTTGACTGATATTCTACCATCAAACAATGTGACTTCATTTCTAGCGCTTGATGGCGGCTACATCCTGATCGGTACGGACTCTGGACTGGTCAATGTGACGAAGGAAATTCT
>JAJRXV010000210.1 GCA_024276115.1 Deltaproteobacteria bacterium | reverse complement strand
TTTTTGTATCTACTTATTAATTATTACCGCGCGTTATTTGAAATGTCATCCCCAAAGGCTTCTATTGGGGATCCAGACCTCAAACATCCCATTAAACTAAAGCAAAGTTTATTCGCTTTGCTCAGAGTTTAGTCCTGGGTTCCCGATTACTACCTCGGGAATGACGTGGCGTGAAAGCTATATATTTGATTGCCGGGTTAATATCATCTTATTGCTTTATAAACTTTCCCTTATCTTTTGTAAATTTTTAGTAGCTCGGATTAAGGAGCTTGCGACGAATCCGACGTTTATTTTTTTGTTAGATTCGCTTCGCTTAATCTGACCTACGAGCTTATTTACATAACTCTATGACGCCCAGACTCCAGCTCCAACAGCTCCTGCTTCAGCCCCACGCCGCCATCCGCGCTGAACCCTGTCATACGACCACCCTTCCCGACTACTCTGTGGCATGGTATCACTATCGGGCATCGGTTCTTCCCGACCGCGCGACCGACAACCCGCCTCAGGTTCACGTTTCCGACTTTTTCGGCGACCTCTGAGTATGTCATCGTCTGCCCGTACGGTATCTGGTTGACAACACGCAGTATTCTTTGTTCAAGCTCTGTCAACCCGCTCAAGTCACACTTAAAGTCAAACTCTTCCACCGCGCCGCCAAAATATCTCTCGAAAGATTCGATTAGAGTCGGTAGAGGAAACTCCTCAGGATCGCGCGATTTTTCTACTGCCGCCGCATTCAACTTCGGACTATTTTTCAGCAAAACAATTTTTATTACAACGCCATCATCCGCCTCAACATAAGCAGAGCAGATGTCAGAATGTATATAGCAACTTATCACCGGTTTAGCTTTGCTTGAAAGACCCGATTTTGCGGAACTTGTCATACCGGTTCTCCAACAGCTCGGCTATCGAGTATTTTTTCAACTCTTCTAGGTTTTTCGCGAGAGCTTTTTTAAGTAGCTTTCCGGCTACCTTATGATCTTTATGCGCTCCGCCTTCCGGCTCAGGCACGATCTCATCGACTATCCCAAACTTCAGCATATCTTTTGACGTCACCTTTAATACTTCTGCCGCGTAGTCTGACTTTGAGGCATCCCTGAAGAGGATAGAGGAACACGCCTCAGGGGATATCACAGAATATGTTGAGTACTCAAGCATCAGCACCCGGTTTGACACGCCCAGCGCCAGTGCGCCGCCGCTACCACCCTCACCGATCACCACCGCTATCACCGGTACTTTCAGCTCTATCATCCGTTGCAGGTTCGTAGCGATCGCCTCAGCTATGCCGCGTTCCTCAGATGATATCCCTGGGTACGCGCCCGGGGTGTCGATGAAAGTTATGATCGGCTTTTTGAAGCGCTCGGCTAGTTCGTACAGCCTGTGCGCCTTCCGATAGCCTTCAGGGTGCGCCATCCCAAAGTTACGGTGAAGTTTTTCAGTGGTAGTCCTGCCCTTCTGATTTCCGACGATCATTACGGTCTCATTTCCGAGGCGCGCCAGCCCACCAACTATAGCCGGATCGTTATTGTATTTTCTGTCACCGCAAAGCTCCTGAAAGTCCGTGAAAATATTCTCTATATAATCAAGTGTATATGGTCTGCTCGCGTGCCTTGACAGCTGAACCCGCTGAAGTGGTGTGAGAGTTGTATAAATATCCTTCTGCATCTTCTTGATCTTCGTCTCTATCTTTTTGGTCTCTGACCTGATATCGACGTTTCTCGTAGACGTAGTATGTTTTAATTCTTCTACTTTCTTTTCAAGCTCCGCTATCGGGCGCTCGAAATCAAGATATGTTACCATCATCGGCTTGCAACCTCCGCTTTTTTCTTATTATTCTTATTTTTTAATATTTTGAGCTGTACAACATCATATCCAAAAATGCTCTTCGTCGCGTTTTTAAGGAATTTAGTCGGCTTTATGTTGTACTTCCCCGCCATTCTAACTCGCGCTTCCCCGCACCCTTCAACATTAAGCAGAAGGTCTACCGGGCAACTACCGGGATGTTCCATGATTATATCCCTCAAGCGGGTCAGATTATTTTCTGTATCTTTATCTTTTGTTATCTTAAACTCAACTAGATCGACTTCGCTCTCCTCAGCTGTCTCTAAGTCGATTATTTCTTTAGCTATCAACTTTGAGGCAGTCTCATTGCGGTCGATCTCCCCTTTTATCAAGAGCGGTTTTTCGCTCCTGATCAGGTCGGTAGCCTCCCTGTAAACATCCGCGAAAACGATTATTTCTGTAAAACCATAAAGATCCTCAAGCGTTAAGAACGCCATTTTATCCCCGCGCTTCGTTATCTTCTCCTTTATGGCGGTCACGAGACCGGCGATTTTGACATCCTGAAGAAACTCTGACGTGTTGATCGTGACAGTGTCTATGGTGCTGAACATCTCTATCTTGGCTGAGAATTTCGCGAGCGGGTGTCCAGACACATAAAAACCGATCGTCTCCTTCTCAAACCCAAGCACTTTGTTCTCGGGGAATTCGTCTATATCGGGGTATCTCTCTGGAGTGATCGACTCGCTCCCACTACCACCGAACAGAGCAAACTGCCCGAGTTCCCTATCCTTCTGGTGCGACTGCCCCTGCGTCAGCGCCTCATCAGCCACCTGCGTCAGCTGTGAGCGTTTCGCGCCGGTGGAGTCAAAAGCGCCGCATTTTATCAACGCCTCTATCACCCGTTTGTTCACCTTGCGAAGATCGACCCGCTTACAAAAATCGTAGATAGATTTGAACTTCCCCCCATCATTTCGACACTGCAATATCGATTCGATCGCGGTGCTACCGACGTTTTTCACCGCGGCAAGCCCAAAACGGATATTATTATCTATCACCGTAAAGCTTCGTTTACTCTCGTTAACATCCGGTGGTAGTATATCGATCTCTTTCTCGCGGCACTCCATGATGAGCTTGACGACTTTCGTCGTATCGCCCATATCAGCCGAAAGAAGCGCGGCCATAAAGGCCACGGGGTAATTCGCCTTAAGGAACGCCGTCTGATACGCGATAAGCGCGTAGGCGGCAGAGTGGGACTTGTTAAACCCGTACTCAGCGAACTGAGCCATATTATTAAATATTTCGGTGGCTTTCTTCTCGTATATACCGTTATTTATGGCGCCTGTGACAAATTTCTCCCGCTGACTATTCATCGCTTCGGGGTCTTTTTTACCCATCGCGCGACGGAGAATATCCGCGTCACCCATAGAGTAGCTGGCGAGCGCCGAAGCGATCTGCATAACCTGCTCCTGATAAACGATAACGCCGTACGTATCGCGAAGTATCTCCTTCACCTGCGGCAGAGTCTTTTTGTCCTGCGCGGCCTCTTTGCCCTGCTTTCTCGCTATGTGTTTCCGCCTGACGAACTCATCGACCATGCCGCTGTTCAGTGGCCCCGGTCGATAAAGCGCTACCAACGCGATGATATCCTCGAACTCCTCAGGCTTCATCTTCACCATGAGTTCTTTCATACCCGCGCTCTCAAGCTGGAACACACCGGTAGTGTCACCCCGGCAAAGAAGCTTGAACGAGTTATCATCATCTAGTGGGATGGTGTTGATATCAAGCGTATCGCCCTTCGTCTCACTGATGATCCTGACCGCCTCGCTAATGACAGTCAGCGTCTTTAAACCAAGGAAGTCGAACTTGACAAGCCCGATCTTCTCGACGTACTTCATGGAATATTGAGTTACTATTTCACCTTTTTGACCCTTGTAGATCGGCAGGTACTCAACGAGCGGTTTGTTCGATATAACTATCCCGGCCGCGTGTGTGGAGGAGTGGCGCGAGATACCTTCTAGCGATCTCGCGATCTCAATAAGATTGCGCACATCCTCACGCTTTTCGATCAGCTCATTAAATTGCGGCTCAGCTTTTATCGCTTTGTCAAGGGTTATATTAAGCTCATTCGGCACTAATTGCGCTATCTTCGCTACCTCGCCATACGGCATGTTGAGCGCTCGACCAACGTCACGGATGACGCCCTTCGCCTGCATCTTACCGAATGTGATTATCTGTGATACGTTCTCTTTGCCGTATTTTTCGGTGACGTATTTGATCACCTCGTCACGTCCGTGCATACAGAAATCGACGTCGATATCAGGCATACTCATCCGCTCAGGGTTCAAGAACCTTTCGAAGAGCAGGTTATACTCTATCGGGTCTATCTCGGTTATCTTCATGCTGTACGCTACCAGACTTCCGGCAGCCGAGCCACGACCCGGCCCTACTGGGATGTTGTGTTCTTTCGCGTAGTTGATAAAGTCGGCGACTATGAGGAAGTACCCCTGAAAACCCATCGAGAAAATTATCTCTAGCTCGCTGTCAAAGCGTTCGAGGTATAGTTTCTCCTTCGCCTCATAATCATCTTTATACTTTTCTTTTACTTTTTTGAGACGCTCAGTCAGACCTTTACGCGCTAGCTCCTTCATGTAGGTGCCGAGTCGGTCTTTTTCTGTTGTTATTATGAGCGAACCATCGCCGGTAGCCTCTTCAGCTCCTTCAATAGGCTCGTCGGTCTTGAAATCCGGCAGATAAAAATCCCCGAACTGAAGCTCAAGGTTACAGCGTTCCGCTATCTTCACCGTATTGGTTATAGCCTCTGGGCAGTCAGCGAAACTCGCCTCCATCTCAGCGGGTGACTTGAAATAGAACTCTTTCGTCCCCATGCGCATCCGGTTTTCGTCTTCCATCGTCTTTCCGGTCTGTATGCAGAGAAGCACCTCATGCGCCAGCGCGTCTTTTTTGCCGAGGTAGTGGCAGTCGTTTGTCGCGACAAGCGGTATCTCAAGCTCCCTGCTCAGCTTGATCAACTGGCGGTTCGCTTTCTCCTGCTCGGGTAGTCCGTTTGATTGTATCTCAAGGAAGAATCGATTGTTATTAAAGGTATCTCTGTAGAATAACGCCGCTTTTTTCGCTGCTGATGTGTTGTTGCGGATCAGGTTCTTTGGAACCTCGCCACCGATACACGCGCTCATGGCGATAAGCCCTTCGTTCAGCTCTTTCAGCATTTTTTTATCGACGCGTGGCCGGTAATAAAACCCCTCAAGATACCCGGCGGTCACAAGCTTGCATAGGTTTCTGTAGCCTGTCAGGTTTTGGCAGAGCAGTATCAGGTGGTGCGCCCCGGAAGACGCACCTATTCCATTGCTTTTTTTATCAAACCTGCTACCGTTCGCGACATAAACTTCACAGCCAATAATCGGTTTGATCCCGTATTGTTCAGCCTTAGTATAAAACTCTATCGCACCGAACATGTTACCATGATCAGTTATCGCGAGAGCGGGCATTTTATGCTCCCTCGCAAGCTCCAGGAGCGCGTCTATCTTGTTTGCGCCATCCAAAAGGCTGTATTCAGTATGTACGTGCAGGTGCACAAATCCAGAGTGTTGCAAAATAAACCTCCCCATCCATTTACAACACTAGCCCATTTTGCAAGATTTTGCAAGTATTTTCGTCATAATTTCAAAGAGTACGGTGATATTTCAGCGGCAAAGAGATATGTATCTCTAAGTTTTCTGGTCGCGACTGTTTTTTTCTTCAGGTTCAAGATTAAGCATTTTAACATTTTCGGTATAATCAGCTTTATCTATACTGTTTATTTTACTTAGTTTTCCCAGCACCGCTGATATCCTCGCTACACATTGCGAGATGACATTTATCAATGGTACAAGTTTTTTATCATCTTCTGGGGTTTCTGACTTCAGCATGTCAAGGGTCAGAGCTATGCTGGCAAGCGGATTGTTTATCTCATGGTTCGCGGTAACGATAAGCGCCATTGTACTCTCTAACTTTTCTTTTTCTATCATCTCATGTTGTAGCTTCATACGCGCGGAAATATCCCTGATGACAAAATAATAATGCACAACTTCATCTTTTTCTTCTGTATGCTTGTCAGCGGCGATCTCTAAGTGACAAAGCTTGCCGTTTAGGTCTACTTCAGTTTGGAAGTTGGTCACGTTTTGGTTACTGTTCAATATTGCGGAAAGCGCGTCAAAATCATCACTATTGATGAAGAAATCCCGCAGTGTCTTCTTATTCGCGATATCTTTTATGTTAGCCCCGGTATAGCCGACCCCGGCGTTATTTATCTCAACGATCTTATAGCTGGCATCGCATATCAGAATAATATCCTTCGTGCTTTGGTACAGCTGTTTGAACCGGTATTCAGCTTTTCTGAGAGCTGTTTCTTTTTCAAGCTGTGAGGAGACATGCTCCACCTCAAACTCAGCGAGCGCTCTCTTGCGATAATTATAAATGATATACATGAAGTTGATAAAAAGAATGAATACAAATAGTGAGATAAGCGAAACAGTCCTGATAAAACTACCTCTCAATGTTTCAGTTACGTAAGAATATGGTGTTTTTATCGCGAATGTCCACAAGTCGCCCTTAATATGTATCGGGTGGAACGAGACAAGCTCAAGATGCTTCCCGGTTTTGTCTATGTACTGCTCCGTACCAAACTGCCCGGCTACCATTTTGTCAAATACAATCGATTTTTCGGCTCTATGTCGCTCAAACGCCTCTACTACTTTCTGGCGCTTAGATTCGCTCTTGACGCTGTTTTTTTCAATCAGTCTTTTCAGCTCGCCCTCTTCTATCTTTTTGAGAGTCTTGCCCACTTGTTCTTTTACGGCGCTCGCTATGTATATGCGGTCGTCATCTATTATATAGGCATAGGCATTATGTTCAAGCCCTAGATTATTTATGTAGCTGTCTTCTATCCTCTTTTCAGAGATGACAAACATAGCGTATATCTTCTCTTTTTGAGGTCCGTACTCCAGCTGATCAAAGTACAAAAACACCCCGAGCTCTTTATCTTGCACAGTCAACGACTCATACTCAGAAAGGCGTGGGGTCGGGAGCCCCACTTCCTCTCTCATAGTCTTAAGAAAAATATCCTTCAGCAGTTCGTATCTTACAAACTTCGCGTGGCTGTCGCTTGTGAAGATGATCCCCCCCTCTTCATCCAGAATATAAAAATCTTCGGCAATTGAAGAGTAAACCTTCTTAAAATAGTCCGCTGTCAGGGCAGCTTCATTGATCTTGCCTTCAGCTGATATCGAGTCCGCTACATAATCGAACAGCCACGTCAGGTCGTTGAATTTTTCCTCTATGATCCACGCGTTCTTTTTCGCGGAGGCAGCTATTGACTTTGAGTAGCTCGAGACGAGTTCTCTTTTGACTTCTCTAAAACTCCAGAGTGCGGCGATAATAATAATAACAGCGAAAAACAGGCTGACTGTAGACTGGATGATAAATTTTATGATGAGCTTTTTTTTCATTCTATCCCACTTATGACAAAAAAATAGGGTGCGTCATTACTGACGCACCCTATAAGCATAACAAAGAAAAACCTTTTTTAAAGTTTAAAGCTGGATTATTATTTGTCTACAGTTAAAACTGCCTTTTCAACCATAACTTCAAACTTGTACATTCCGCCACCAAACTCCTGATTTGTAACCAGCGTGCCCTTAACCGTAACTGTGTCGCCAGCAGCTACTGTCTCAGCGTCTTCATTTGTAACCGTGAGGTCATTAGTGCCGTCTGCCGCGTTACCAGTACCATCTTGCAGGTGGATCCAGTTTTTGCTCATGATCATAGGGTTTACTTTAACTACCTTAGCGTGAATCGTTACTTCTTTGCCTTTTAACTCTTCACGTTTTGAAAACGCCTCACCCACTGTGATACCGCCTTCAGCTTTTGTGATAGAGCCTGCTTCTACTGTTACAGCAGAAGGCGCTGGCGCCTGCTGATGTCCACCGGCGCCTGCTGGTGGCGGTGTCTGCTGTTGTGATGCCTGCTGTGGTGCTGGAGCTGGTTTATCCTGCCCCTTGTCCTTACAACCAGTGAGCAGAATTCCTGACATCATTAGAACTGATAATACTTTCAATAACTTCATGAAAACTTCCTCCATTTACTATTTTTTATTTTTTTGAATTCACATCTTTTGAATTCATCTTGAATCATAAATAACTTTGGATCAATGCGATTTTATCGCAAAACAACCCACATTCCTACAAGGGATTTTCTTATAACTTTTTATACGACAAATGTCAAGCTTTTTTGTACGTAATTTTACGCGTAACCAATGTTAGCTTCGTTATGCTTGACATTATTCCCTTAATGGTATAATAATACTTTATAAGGGAATAATATTGTTATTGGGGATTTATGAACATTAAAGAAGTATTCGCGCTACTGAAAAAAGATATCGCGAAGGTAGAAAAAACATTTAAGAAACATATCGTCTCAGAAGTCACGCTCGCGACTAAAATATCTGAGTATATCCTGTCTAGCGGTGGCAAAAGGGTCCGCCCATCGATCATGATACTCTGCTCAAAAATGTGCGGCTACTCTGGGGACGACCTCTACGAGTTGGCGAGCGCGATCGAGCTACTGCATAACGCGACACTGCTTCATGATGACGTTATTGACGGCGCGTCTGTCAGGCGTGGCAGAAAAGCGGCTAACGTCGTATATGGTAACAAAGCTACTGTTCTAGCCGGGGACTTCATCAACACCAAAGCGTTCAGGATACTTGTCATGGTGAATAACCACGAAATATTAGACCTCTTTACGCTTGCTACTATTGACCTCGTAAATGGTGAGATATTCCAGCTGGTTAAAGAAAAAGATGTCAAAATAACCAGAGAAGATTACTTTTATATCATAAAAAACAAAACCGCCACTCTCATGTCTATCGCCGCCGCGACCGGTGGTATTCTGGCCGCTATAGAGCCAGAAAAAGTAACTGCGCTAAAAGAGTTCGGGACAAACGTCGGAATGGCGTTTCAGCTGATTGACGACGCGCTCGACTACGCCGCGGACGAAAAAGAACTCGGAAAGGCGATGCTCGCTGATTTAGAAGAGGGTAAAATAACCATGCCGCTGATACATATCTTAGAAGTTGGAAGCAGGTCAGAAAAATCCGCCCTCAAAAAGATAATAGTCAGCGAAGAGCATACAAAAGCCGACATAAAAACAGTCTATGACCTGATTCAGAAATATGACAGCATAGAATACGCGAAGAACATAGCGCGGGATTTTATCAATAAGGCCGTAACGCGGATGAAACACTTTGATGATTGCCCAGAGAAAGAATCTCTCCTGACAATCACAGATTTCATAATAAACAGAAGATCATAAAGGAAAGAGATATGCACAAAAAACTGAAAAATATTTTTTATGAAGTAAGAGAACCAGCGCTCACCTTCGATGACATCGGTGGCTTCGCTGACGTAAAAAAACTCGTGAAGGAGATGGTCTGCCTACCTCTCCAAAAAAAAGCTCTGGTTAAAAAGATGAATCTACAGTTGCCAGCCGGTATAATGATGTGGGGCCCACTCGGGGTTGGTATTACAATGCTCGCCGAGGCCGCCGCGAAAGAAGCCGGTGTCAGCTTCGTATACGTTTCGGGGCAGGAGATGCTCGGTAAAGGAAAGGAACTCGTCCGCGCTTTTGATGACGCGATCCACGAGGCGCCATGCGTGTTCTTCATCTCTGACACCGAATGGCTCTGCCCGCGCGCCGGTTGTGACTATGAGTGGGAGAAGGGGAACCTGCGCGGCATACCACCGACTTTCGCTGATGAAAAACTCTCACGGCTCTTCATCGAGCAGGTAGACCGGATAATGGACTACGAAGACGTTGTACTGATGGGCGGTTGCTACAGGATCGACACAGTGGATCAGGCGATCATCAAAGAAAAACGCCGGTTCAACCGGAAGATATTCGTACACCCACCAACCGCAGAAGACAGAATAGGGATGCTGAAGATATACTTGAAGACTATCCCGAAACTGGCGAAAGACGTTGACATTAACGTGCTGGCGAAGATATCAGA
>JAJRXV010000209.1 GCA_024276115.1 Deltaproteobacteria bacterium | reverse complement strand
TCATGCTTTCTCGAAAACTCCGCCGGCGCGCTCGGATTGCACCCGAACCCGCGTATGCAGTACCTGCGACCTGAGATACTCGGGTTCCTGCTCGGCGCGACAATATGCGCGCTACTTAGCAAAAACTTCAAAGCGCGTTCGACAAACGCCCCGATGATACCATTCGTCGTCGGCGCGTTTCTTATTGTCGGCTCCGCGGTATTCATCGGCTGCCCGATAAAGCTCTTCCTCCGGTTTTCGGCGGGCGACCTGACATCGCTGGCCGGTATCGCCGGACTCATCGCCGGGGTATACGTCGGCATAGTCTACCTGCGCAACGGCTTCACTTTCGGCGACCAAGAACCATCACCAAACCTCTCGGCGTGGCTCTTGCCAGTGGCGGCGCTAATCCTTACCGCCTTCGTTTTTATCGAGCCGAACTTCCTGCTCGTCAGCAAAAAAGGCTCCGCGACCCTGCATGCCCCGAAGCTGATATCGCTCGGCGCCGGACTCCTCCTCGGGTTCCTCGCGCAACGTTCGCGCTTCTGCATCACCGGCAGTATCCGGGATCAGATCATGATGAAAAGCGTCAAGGGCGGGCTCGGGATAATAGCGTTCATCGTCGCCGCGATCGCGTTCAACTTCATCTTCGGGCAGGTCAACATCGGGATGCACGGACAACCAAGCTCACACCTGAACCACTTATGGAGCTTCCTCGGAATGTTCTTAGTCGGGGTCGGTTCGATCATGATCGGCGGTTGCCCGTTCCGACAGATAATCCGCTCCGGCGAAGGGGATATGGACGCCAGCATGGCAGTCCTCGGGATGTTCGCCGGGGGCGCGTTCGTACAAACATTCGACATCGCCAGCTCGACTTCGGGCGTCACCTTCAACGGTAAAGTCGCCATCCTCGCGGGGCTGATTTTTCTTGTTGTGTTAGGGCTGACGCATAGGGATGAGTGAAAAAAAGCCTGGTAGCCCGAATTAAGGAGGTACGACGAATCCTACGGTTTTAAGGGTTGTGCATAGGTCTTGATAAAGGAAAGCGATGGAACTATTAGGTGTGAGATTTTACGATATGGAGATGTTCTACTTGGCGGGCGTCATCGGGGTGTGCCTGCTTTTGTTCCTGCGTCAGCATTTCAAGAAGAAGGCGAAGATGCGAAATCTCGGTGATATCGACATTGTGCGGGCGATGTGCGGGAGTGTCAGCAAAAAAAAACGGGCGCTGAAAGTAACCCTGCGCCTAATCGCGATGATGCTGCTGATCGTCGCGATCGCACGCCCGAAAGCGGGGCTGAAAGCAGAAACAGTAGAAAAGCTCGGTGCCGACATAATCGTCGTCCTCGATGTTTCGAAGAGTATGCTCGCGAAGGACAGTGCCCCGAACCGGTTTGAGCGGGCGAAGCTTGAGATGCTCGCGATGATAAACCAGCTCGAGAATGACCGGATCGGGCTTGTGCTCTTTTCCGGGAGCGCGTTCATGCAGATGCCGCTCACTCTCGACTACTCCGCGGCAAAGCTGTTCGTCAAGCAGGCGTATATCGACGCGCTACCGCAACCCGGGAGTGCCGGCGCCACCGCGATAAATCTCTGCCTCGACGTTTTTGAGCGGGTGGAGGATCGGGCGAAGGCGATCGTCATGTTCACTGACGGAGAGTTCCACGACGACGCGTTGCTTGAGGCGGGCGATCGGGCGAAGTCTGCCGGGGTCGCTATCTACGCTGTCGGGTTCGGCACCGAGGCGGGCGGTCCGATACCAGTCCGCGGTAAGAGCGGCGTCACCGATTTCAAAAAGGATAAGAGCGGGAACGTCGTCTTGACGAAGCTCGACCGGGCAAAGCTGAAACAGATAACGTACGCTACCGGTGGCGGCTACTTTACGGTTAAGAACACGAAGATCGCCGACACCCTGCTGGAGAATTTCAGCACGCTCAAAAAAAGGAGCCTGACAGAAACGCGCTATTCAAGGTTCGAGGAGAAGTTTGAGCTGCCGTTGATCCTTGCCGCGCTACTGCTACTGCTCGAGTCGATGATCTCGGGGCAAAAGCGCACCCCGAAAAAAACTCGGGATTAATAATAGGGATTTATTTCAGGACATGGGAACCCTAGTAAAATCGGGGAAATTCCCCCTACGCTCCCGTTGGTCGCACCCCCTTTTTACGGGTACTTACAGCGACGACTTTTTAGAAAAAATGGGAAATCTGCTGTTTGGCAACAGTCCCATCAACTAGATGTGGCGTCAGTCATCATCTAGTTTAAGTGTGTAGAATTCTGTCTTATCAGCGTAAGAGAATTCTTTAAAATTACCATTTTGGGTCAGTTCATCTATCTGGAACGTTACTTTGTTTATTTTATTCAGGTTTGTGGAGAAGATTTTATATATTTCCGGTGGTATGTCATTCTTTATTTTTGGTAGATAACCAAGGAGCGGTGTCAGCAGGTTGCGTGTATAGTGCGAAAACGTGACCGACATAGCCTTAGTCGCTTTGAGCTTTTGGTACTGTACAGAGTGAAGCCTCATCTCATGGATTATTTTAGCTTTTTCAAGCTGCTCAAAAAAAGCGCCGAGCTCTATCGGCATTCTTATGAAGCCATCAAAACCGTGAAGCACCGAGTCAACAGCGTAGTAAACATCTTTCGCGCTCGTCATGAGCATGGCGATAAAGTTTGAGTCTATTTGCTCATTTATCGTTTGTAAAACTTTCGCGCCGGTGTCGTTGACCATAATACTGTTGATCAATACTATATCCGGTTGGAGCGGCTTTCCATGAGCCGCCAGCTTAGGGTCGAGAAGCTTCAGAGCCGCCTCCGCGCTATCAGCGATATGTACGTTAAATGCTGGTTCTAATATGGCTTGTGAAACCAGCAGTGTCTCCTCAATCGAGTCAATAAGTAAAAGTTCCATATTACAGTTACCTTATATCACTTCATTGATATCATTACGCTCAGCCGCTTTTCATCATCGGAATAGGCGAGCGCGTTTTCATAGCTTATAATACCGTGCTGATACAGGCTCGCGATAGAATACTCCAGCGCTTCTATATCACCTTTCGCGGTTGTTGCCTGAGACTTTATCTGGTGCGTCTTACCGTCACGAATCAAGGTTGCGATACGTGAAGAGTTGTGCAACACCTCATACGCCACCGCCCGATCTTTACCGGTTTTTTTCGGGATTAGTCGTTGGGAGACAATACATAACAAAGCCTCTGACAGCAGGTGCATCATAATACGCTGCTTCCCCTCGGGGAAATGGCTCAAAATAAAATCAATCGCCGAAGTCGTATCCATTGTGTTGAGTGTAGAAAGCACAAGATGCCCTGTTGTAGCGGCGTTCATGGCGATCTCGATCGATTCCGCGTCCCTCAGCTCACTTATCATTATTACGTCAGGGTTCTGCCGGTATATATGCTTCATCCCCGAAGAGAAAGTTAAGGTGTCCTCACCGATCTCCCTCTGGTTTATGTTGCACCGCTTATGCTTATGAAGGTACTCGACAGGGTCTTCAAGGGTGATTATGTTACCCTCACGCTTCTCGTTTATGTAGTCTATTAGTGATGCTACCGTGGTTGTTTTCCCCTGCCCCGCAGGACTAGTTATCAGTATAAGCCCCTGCCGCTTCATCGCGAATTGCTGAAGCTGTGGGGGCAACCCAAGCGTGTCAATATTAGGGACGACCAGTTTCAGGTTCCGCGCGCACATGCTTAGCGAGCGCTTTTGCCGATAAATCACTATACGAAAGCGACCAAGATCAGGCTTTGTGTAGGCTATCTCGATGTCTTTGTTCGATACAAGCTCACGTTTCTGGTCATCTGTCAAAATCTCTGTAACCAGCTGAACTAAAGTCGGTCCCTCGACAATAGGCAGGTTTAAGCGTTTTACCTTGTCATTTATCCGAACTGACGGCGGCGCGCCAACAGAGAGCAATAGGTCAGACCCCTCGCGCTTCACCAGCTCGGCCAGTAGCGTATCGATGCTCAATGACTTCATTTTTTCTTCCGCGTGCTTGATCTGAGCCAGGTTACACGGCTTTTTGCCGTACCCGTTCTCATAGAAAAATTTCATCAGCTCATTGACCTGATAGCTAGAGGCTAAAACAGCTTTGATCTTTAAGCCGGTTTTCTGCTGAATCTGTTTCAAGATCGCGTAATCAGTCGGGTCTTCCATCGCCACTATAATCATCCGGTTATCTTCTGAGCGCCTGACCGGGATCACCCTGTTGTTTTTTACGTACTCATACGGAAACGCCATCTGAGTGTCCACCGGAATGACCTTCTTCGATATGTCCATAAATGGTACATTTAAACTCTCGCTCAACGCCTGAAGGATCTCCTCTTCTGTGGCGTATCCAAGCGTTATCAACGCACCGCCGAGCCGTAGCCCGAGCTGGTTTGACTTCTTTAGCGCGTTGCTGAGCTGCACCTCGTTTATGACCTGCTTATCAATTAACAGCTCACCTAACCGCTTCTTTTTTGGTGGCATCCTAACCCCCTATAATAGCTAGATTTATTAACAGTATAGCAATAATACTAACTTTTTCAAGGAAAAATCGTATAAAAACATATTTAAAATATGGAAAATTCGCTTTTTGGCAATACTCCCGTCAACGGCTTTTATATGTACTTATTAATTATTACCGCATGTTATTTAAAATGTCATCCCAAAGTGTTGCCACAACGTCATCCCCGAATGCGTGAGACTAGTCTCCTATTGGGGATCCAGACCTCAAATATCCCATTAAACTAAAGCAAAGTTTATTCGCTTTGCTCAGAGTTTAGTCCTAGGTTCCCGATTAAAACCTCGGGAATGACGTGGCGCAACCTCGGGAATGACATGGCGTGAAAACTATATATTTGATTGCCCCGTTAATAACAAATAAAGGCATATTACACAACGATCTTAATACCGCTACTCGTACCGAGCCGTGTGGCGCCCGCGTCTATGAACTCCCGTGCGCTCTTCGCGTCTTTTATTCCACCGGCCGCTTTTATCTTTATCGAATCTCCGGCGATCTCCTTGAAGAGCTTTATGTCACGGAGCTGAGCGCCCGCCGAGCCAAAACCTGTGGATGTT
>JAJRXV010000208.1 GCA_024276115.1 Deltaproteobacteria bacterium | reverse complement strand
TATATTTCTGGTCAAAAAAAACCGGCTCGAAAATATTGCCCTGCTCGCAGTAGCCGGAGCTTATCTTACTGTCTGCTGGTGGTTTTGGGGGGTCCGGCTCCGCTACCTCATCGTAACCTTCCCGATAGGGTTGTATCTGCTTTGCGCTGTTGCCGAAGAGCTGTTCGAGAGCAGGGATAAACTTGGCAAGTGGATTTTTGCCATGTTGATATCAGCGCTACTATTCTTGAACCTCTTACATATAAGCGATTATATCAATATTGTCTCACCATTTGAGTACCTATCCGGTACGATTGAGCGTGATGATTATATTGAAAAGCAATACCCCCAGTATAAAATATTCCGGTTCATCAATAAAGAAGTAACTGATGAAAACGCCCTGATATACTTCCTAAACTTCGGTAATTACGGCTATTATTGCAATGTGGATTATATTTATGATATGCCGCCGTTCCTAGATAGGAGCTTCAGGCAGATCGTTCGGGAATCGAAAACCGCCGCCGATGTCAGCATAGGGTTGAAAAAACGTGGCATTACCCACTTACTGATAAATACTGAGATGTTTGATGCGTCGATAACCGACCGTAATTATTACAGCGAAGAAGAGTTCAGGATTACAAAAGAATTCATTGAGAGTCGCTTAATAATGTTGAAGATGATCGGTAAGGAGGGGCTCTTTAAAATCCGGGATAAAATGGAATAAAAGACACTTTATTTATTAAATCCTTGCATTATTTTTATTTTTCAATATTATATAGTTATGGACGCAGAGAAAACAGCGGGTACAAAAGAGCAGAGGATTTTCGCCAGAAAGAAAATAGAGGCAGAGATACAAGGTTCACTCTCAATCGTCAGAGGCTTCGAACTATTAGATATAAGCCAGTCCGGCGCGCTTATCCTTGCGCATGAAAACCTGAAACTCGACGGTAAGTTCTTCATAAATTTTACTGTACTCGGTGAGGAATCGATCAAAATTTGCTCAAAAGTCATCCGCAGTGTTCTGGTTGACAACTCTAATTCTGATAAAGCGGACGAAGCGCCTTCATACCAAATCGGGCTGGAGTTTATCGCCCCGGACAAAGAACAGCTCAAAACACTTCTATCGTATATCATCAACACCGAAAATATTGATAAACCAGAGTAACGGCAGTCAAGCAGTGCGGCAGGACGACAGCTTTGGAATTGTCCCAGATTTTTTATATTTAATCGCCGGGTTAATACTGTCCAATAATACAACAATGGGCGGTGGATAGTGCGTAGGCTAGCCGTATCAAGTGGCCAGAGGGTTAAAATATGAACAGTAGACTTACAGATAACAGAGGCGTTTTCTTAGTGATCATCACCTTGACTCTGGTTCTGTGTGTTATTCAAAGAGCTTCGGCGGTCGGTTGTTTCGTAGAAACAACTCCTATGCCGATGACACACACTTCCACTAGCGAGTTGACAGAAGCCGCATACAATAAGGACACCCTAAAAGTAAAGATATTGATCAGCAACAATCTGGATGTCAACGTGAAAAGTAATTACGGTATGACAGCTTTGATGTATGAAGTCACAAATAAGCAGACCGACATAATAAAGTTGCTGATAGAATATGGCGCGGATGTAAACGCGAAGAGTAACAGCGGCAAGACAGCTCTGATGATAGGAGCGGAGGTCGGTAGCAAGGAAATAGTTAAACTACTGCTGGAAAACGGCGCGGATGTCAACCTGAAGACTAATGACGGCAATACTCCTTTGTCAATAGCAAAAAGAGAAAGAGCGCGCAAAGAGATCATCGACCTGTTAAAAGCGACCGGAGCAAAGGAGTAAAATAGTAAGGTGTTCAGGGCAAAAAAAAATACCCCTTAGGGGCATCGTTTTTTTATGGCGTCCCCAAGGGGATTTGAACCCCTGTCGCCGCCGTGAAAGGGCGGTGTCCTGGGCCAGGCTAGACGATGGGGACGCGTATATTATCAACACAGGATAGCCTACGTCCCGCGAGCGCTACTTTTGTTATGTTTGTTTTAAATGGTGAGCCGCGAAGGGATCGAACCTTCGACCACTTGATTAAAAGTCAAGTGCTCTACCAACTGAGCTAGCGGCCCATTTAATTCAAACGAGGTGACTTTTTAACAAATAACCAATCTATTGTCAAGCCTTTTTTTATAAAAAATTAGATAACGCTAAAAGGGTTCTCCAGCATTATTATTTGAGACCTTTTACAGCCGACTGAAATCATCACGACCTTAGTCTCAAGCAGTTCCTCAAGCCTCTTAACATACAGTTTAGCATTTTCTGGCAATTTGTCAAACTCTTTTATTTCAGATATATCTTCCTCAAAGCCGTCAAGCTCTTCATACACCGGTGTGCACTCCTCAAGGATCTTCGCCGATGATGGAAAGTCCGTAAGAACATTATCATTATATCGATAGCCGGTGCATATTTTTATCTTCTTCAACCCGCTCAGCACGTCGAGTTTCGTCAGCGCTATCCCATCGAGCCCATTCACCGCGGTGGTATACTGCAACTGCACTATGTCTACCCAGCCGCATCTCCTTGGCCTTCCGGTAGTCGCACCGAATTCCCCGCCATTTTCTTGCAAAAACTCGCCCATATCGTCGTTCAGCTCGCATACGAAGGGACCGCCACCAACTCGTGTAGTGTACGCCTTGGTGATACCGAGCACATAATCGATGTTTCTCGGGCTGATTCCGGCTCCGGTACACGCGCCGCCGGATATTGTGTTCGACGACGTGACATACGGATACGTACCGTGGTCGATGTCGAGCAAAGCTCCCTGCGCGCCTTCGAGCAGAAGGTTTTTCTTCTTCTTGATCTTTTTGTTTATAAAATCCTGCGAATCTATCGCGTATTTCGCGATAGTCTCAGCGAAGTCAGAATATTGTTTAAACACTTCATCAAAGTCAATTTCATCAGCGTTCAGTACTTTTTTCAGGTAGGCGTTCTTCTCTTTGAGGTTATCCTCAAGCTTCTCCTTGAACACGGTCTCGTCGATCAGATCCTCGACGCGGATACCTTTTCGCGATGCTTTGTCCTCATAAGCCGGTCCGATACCGCGTTGGGTGGTTCCTATCTTCTTGCCACCCCGCGACTCTTCCCGCGCTTTGTCAATCGCCTTGTGGTACGGCATGATGATATGCGCGTCACGGCTTATGGCAAGCCCGGAATCATCGGCCAGATAGCCCCGCTTCTTCAAGCTGGTGATCTCTTCTATCAAGACCGCCGGGTCGATCACAACGCCATTACCGATCACTGATATTTTACCCGCGTGCAGTATGCCTGACGGTATCAGGTGGAATACAAACTTTTCATCTTCTACTACCAGCGTATGTCCGGCGTTATTCCCACCCTGAAAGCGTATTACAAGGTCAGCGCTCTCGGTGAGGAGGTCTACGATCTTTCCCTTGCCCTCGTCACCCCACTGAGTACCGACTAAAACTAATGTTGACATCAAATCTCCTTAGGCTTTCGCCTACTAATTATATCTACTTGGATCTGGCGAACAGAAGGTTCGCCCCTACAGTTTTATCAGCTTTGCCGAAATAATGTTCGGTAGCTCTGTTATTTTATTGAGTACTTCTAACGACACGTCCTCATCAACGTTAATTAGAGAAATAGCGTTCTTGCCCTTTTTTTCACGTCCAAAGTTCATCGAAGCGATGTTTATGCCGTGCTCACCAAGCAGATTACCGACGTTTCCGATAACGCCTGGTTTGTCATAGTTCATGAGCATCAGTATGTTGCCCTCAGGAGCGGTTTCGACAGCGTATCTGTGCAATCGCACTATCCGCAGGTCTTTTTTGCCGAATACTGTACCGGCGATGCTGCGCTTGCCACTGCTTAATACAGCGGTGACGGTTATCAGGCTCGCGTAGTCTTCGACTTCTTTACTTGTGGTCTCTTTTACTTTCATGCCACGCTCTTTAGCGACAGCAGGAGCATTGACGAAGTTTACGCTATCAGTCAGAGCACTTAAGAAGCCTTTGAGTATCGCGGATGTTATTGGTGCTGTCACCTGTGACGCGACCTCTCCACTGTACTCGATCTCAAGCTCTTTGATACCGCCTTCGATGAGTGACTGGCTAAGCACACTGCCCATCTTCTCCCCGAGTTCGATCTGCGGCTTTAATGTGATCAGCAGTTCCGCGCTGACAGATGGTACGTTTACAGAGTTTAATATTGTACCGTTCAAGAGGTAGTCAGCTATCTGGTTCGCCACCGCTACAGAGACGTTTACCTGTGCTTCACCTGTAGACGCGCCGAGGTGTGGAGTGCATATAACATTGTCGAGGCTGAAAAGCTTGTGGTCAGCCGCTGGCGGCTCCTGCGCGAATACGTCGAGCGCCGCGCTTGCTACTTTGCCTTTTTTGATAGCGTCGTAGAGGTCGTCTTCGTTGATGATACCACCACGTGCGCAGTTGAGTATCATAACACCGTCCTTCATCTTCGCGAACGCCTTCTTATCAAGCAGGTTGCGTGTGTCGTTGTTGAGTGGTGTATGTATAGAGATGAAATCAGCTCTCGCGTATAAGTCCTTCAGCGAAACGAGTTCGATGTTAAGTTCAGCGGCTTTTTCCTCGGTGATGAACGGATCATACGCGATGACCTTCATCTTGAGCCCTTGCGCTCTGTCGGCTACAATGCTACCGATGTTACCGATACCGATGATACCAAGGTTCTTGTTCAACAGCTCAACACCACTAAACTTCTTCTTCTCCCACTTACCGGCTTTCATCGAAGCTGTCGCCTGTGGTATCTTCCGCGCCATCGAGAGCATCATCGATATAGCGTGTTCTGCCGTTGTGACAGTGTTTCCGCCCGGAGTGTTCATGACGATGACACCGCGTGATGTCGCCTCAGGAATATCTACATTGTCGACACCGATACCGGCACGTCCTACCACCTTAAGATTTTTCGCGGCGGCAAGTACTTCTTTTGTGACCTTTGTCGCGCTTCGGATGGCAAGCCCATCATAATCACCGATAATTTCGAGAAGCCCCTCTACTGATAGACCGGTATTTACGTCAACATCTATTCCAGGCATATTTTCGAGTATATCAACGCCCGCTTTGGCCAGATTGTCACTAACTAGAACTTTCACTTTATAATCTCCCATTCAAAAAAAATATTTATTATTATATTTAAACAAAGTTTATTCGCTTTGCTCAGAGTTTATCTTGGTTTCCCGATTAATGCCTCGGGAATGACGCTGTGGTAACACGGAAATGACGTTGTGATTTCGGAAAGATGCCTAAGGCGCTTTCCTTAAAAACATCACATCTGTTCTGCCATAGCACCGCCTCTCCCGCGGTAATCCCCTTACTTGGACAATAGTTCCATCGCTTTGTTTATACCGGCGCCTTTTTCGAAATCAACGCCAAGTTCAGCGAGGATCATCTCAAGCGCTGAGATAGCGATAACTACATCGAAAGTATCGGAGTAGCCGAGGTGCGCGAGCCGGAATATTTTCCCCTTGAGGTGGTCTTGCCCACCGGCGACCGTGATGCCGTACTTCTCCCGGTACAGCTTGACTATGCTTCCCGCGTCGGTTCCTTCTGGCGCGTTTACAGCAGTCAGCGCGTTACTCGGCGCGTT
Organism: Deltaproteobacteria bacterium; assembly: GCA_024276115.1. Classification (GTDB taxonomy): domain Bacteria; phylum Desulfobacterota; class JAJRXV01; order JAJRXV01; family JAJRXV01; genus JAJRXV01. The sequence continues at coordinate 11,475 of JAJRXV010000208.1, read as the reverse complement.
TGGAGCGAGGAGCGTTAGCCCTAGAGCTTTTACCGCTTCACGGGTCGCGTTCGCGAGTTTTTCATGCCGCGCGAATACGTTTTCGAGTCCTTCTTCTCTCAACATGCTCAAGATATCTTTTAATCCTACTATCAATGAGACAGCCGGCGTGTATGCCGTTGAATTTTTCGCTATAGCTTTCAATTCTTTTTTGAAGTTGAAGTAGTATTTAGGGAGGTCAGATGTCTCCATCATCTTTATCGCCTTATCGCTCAGCGCGACAAACGCGAGCCCCGGTGGCAACATAAGCGCCTTTTGGGAGCCTGTCACAACCACGTCGAGTCCCCAGTCGTCCATCGGGAGGTTGAATACGCCAAGACCGGTGATCGCGTCTACGATAAGTACAGTATTCTCACGCTCTTTCACGTAGTCGGCGATCTCTTTCACAGGGTGCATAACACCTGTGCAGGTTTCAGACGCCTGAAGCAGGACAGCCTTTATGTCAGGGTTTTCGTCGAGGTGCTTCTTGACGATAGAACCGTCTACCGCTTCACCCCATGTCACATCTATATTTATTGTCTCGACACCGTACGCGTTGCAGATGTCTCTCCATCTCTCACCAAACTTACCACCGACGACGACGAGCGCTTTATCGCCTTTGCTCAACAGGTTGGCTACTGAGCCTTCCATGCCGCCTGTCCCTGAGGACGCGAGCATTATCACGTCGTTCTTCGTTTGGAAAAGATACTTTAAACCCTCCTGCACTTCTTTGAGTACTGGTGCGAATTCAGGAGCCCTGTGGTGTACTATCGGGGTCGCCATCGCTAACAGCGCACTGCTTGGTACCGGTGTCGGTCCTGGTGCGAGTAAATATTTTTTCTTCATATTATTATTACTCCTTAAAAATTTTTCTTTCATGTAGATAAAGGAATGAAATTCTATCAATTTTCACCAAAAAGTCAATATATTTTTTCAGTAGAGAAGATCATAGAATTTTACGCGGGAAAGTATAGTCAAAACAGTGAGTTGCTTTTGGCGTTCGCCGCGGGCAAGATTTTACATGTTTTGACAGTACAATTTAGTGTGAGGAAAACGCACGGTTTTAGAGTTATATATACATCACACCTTCGTGCTCATTGTCTCAACAACCGCGTCACTTTTATCCAAAAAGCTCTTTTTTACGCTCTCTTTTTTTAAGATAGTAAAGGTAAACTTTGAGCCGACATTTTTTTTGCTCTGGAGCACAATCCGTCCACCGTTATCCTCAATGATTTTCCTGACGATATAAAGCCCGACACCGGTGCCTTCTACATCTACCTCCTTGACTCTTGAGAATATCTGGAACACTGACGTGATATTTTCTCTGTCTATTCCGATACCATTATCAGTGACGCTAAATAGAAATTTGTTCTCTTTTTCTTCAAACCCCACCCATATTTTTGGTGGCACACCCTTCCTTGAAAACTTGATCGCGTTTTTGATAAGGTTTGAAAAAACTTGGTATAGCTGTATTTTTGTAAAGTAAACCTCGGCAATGTTTTCTGGTAGAATAACCTCTGCCCGCTTCTCGATAATAACGCTCATATTTTCATCGATGATATCTTCAAGTAGCTTCTTAACGTCGATATTTTCTTTCACTTCTTTTGTCCTGCCAATCATAACTACCTCAGACAACCCGTTCAAGAGTGCGTTCATAATCGTTACATTGCGAATAATACTCGCGAAAAACACTTTTTGTTCATTGTTCAGGTCATCACCGTGGTAGTCTAGCAAAATCTCAGCCATCCCCATTATATTTGTCATCGGGTTTTTTAAGTCATGAGAGACAACTTGAGCGAACCTCTTTATCTCGTTGTTTGCTTTTTTTACCTCAGATACTTTTTCTTCCAGGGACTTGTTCGTCTCAGTGATCTTTGCTCTTGCCCACTTTGAAACCATGAAAATAAAGAGCAGTACGATAATATAAGAAACCAATTTTAAGAAGTGCCAGTACCACCAGTCAGCGTTCCACGGTTTTGATATCTCGAACTGCAAACCGGCGATACCAAAAAACATACAGAAATGCGCCAGAAGAATATCATCAAGGTTTTCTCTTCGGCTGTATAGTCGTGCAAAACCAATAGAGGCGAATATAAACATGACTCCACCGACGATACTCATCATCTTAGCAATGTCTGTGAACTCGTCATCATCAAGCATAGGTGGTAGCGTTTCTGGAAATATATTGAAGTAAACACCAATTATAACTGCCCCAAAAAGCACAACATAAGGTAATAGTTTTCTTATCGTTAATGGTACTGCTTTTTTGGGTAAGCAGATAAGTAAAAACATAAATCCACCGACAAGGGTAGTTAGGCAACTAAGAAAAACGAATGTGTCATTAAGCTTTGAGCTCGCGTGGAATATTTGCAGTACTCCCATCGCGATAAAAGCGCATGCGGTGAATATATAAGGGGATTTGTATGAGCCGTGTTCCCGGAGCAAGAAAAGTAATGTCGCGAGCATAAGCGCGGCACATGCTCCAATACCTTCTATTGTGGAGTGGAAGGCGGGCTGATACCAGTGTGTGTCGGAGAAATATTGATGAGTAACTATAACACCAAGCATAGGTAACAGAACACCTATGAAAAACAAGCTGATTAGTCCCTGCTTAACTTTCATCAGTACCTCCATCTGCTACAAGGTAAAATAGATATTAACCGCATTTACACTTACATTTTGTCCCCCGGCACTATATTATAACCATGTTATAATAACCGTAACGCACATTATCACCCAAGTCAAGAGCAATGAAGCGATTTTTGTTGTTTTTTTGAGGGTGGAGGTGGATTTACCCGTCATCCCCGAGGTGTGAGGCGAGCCTCTTTATCGGGGAGGCAGAAGAAGAACTATGAGCAGAGCGAATAAATCGAAACGCCCTTCTTAGTTACTTGATTATTTCTATTATCTTGTCAATATCCTTACGCTTGGGTGAGAATGACTCCTCAGCCGGATAACCAGCCGCCATCAGGCAACATATCTCGTACTTATCCTCGATATCAAGCAATGTTTTCATGCTTTCGTACGCCAAAAGCGGACCAGTGAGGATACATGATCCGAGCCCGAGGGAGTGTGTCATTAGTTGCATGTTCTGCAATGCCATCGATACGCTGATAAGCTCACCGGATATCATCTCCACACGCTTTGTATCCTTCATCAGTAGCTCAGCTACAACAGATGGTCTGGTAAAGAGCGCGACTATCAGCACAGGCGCGTCCTTAAAAAATGTGAAATATTTTGTATACGCTCTCATAGCCCGGTAGCGGACTTTACTCTTCATGCTGTCGAGAATCTCATCTACCTTGTCAGATACAGCTTTGTGCATCTGCTCCTTCAGGTCGTCGTTCTTGATGAGCAGGAACTTCCAACCCTGTCGGTTTGTGTTAGAGGGCGCGAAACGACCGGCATCGATTATCTGCATGAGGACCTCGTCAGAGACCTCCTTGTCTGTGAATTTTCGGGTCGACCTCCGGTCTTTGATTATTGATAAAAGATCATCTGGTAACATGGTTGCTCCTCTTTTAATGATGCAAGTCAAACAATAACTTACAAAATTTTCAAATTTTGTAAAACCGCGACACCTTGCCGCCACCTTTTTACGGTTAAAAAATCATTCGCTATTTAACATAATTTAGAAGAAAAGTCTACTGAACAATATTTTTTTTTGTATTGACCAAATACATGTCAAACACTTTCATCCCACTCTTCCAGATGGGTAGCCTCCTACTTTAAGTTTTTTTTCGCGAAAATCTAATATAATTGGCATGTTGCCCAATACAATTTATGGGGATTTCTCCTTACACTCCCGTTGGTCGTACCCCATTAGTATAGGCAGAAGTAAAAAAACTGTTGAATAATCCTGTTTTTTCTTGTATTATCCCGTCAGAATTTCAAAAGTGAGGTAAAATGCGATACAATAACGTTTATATAGAAGCGTTTGGGTATGAACTCCCGGAGAACGTGCTCACGACAGATGAGATAGAAGCCACGCTATCACCACTCTATGAGCGATTGAATCTGCCGGCTGGCAGGCTTGAGCTGATGAGCGGGATCAAAGAGCGGCGGTTCTGGAGTAACGGCACTATGCCGAGTGACGTCAGTACAAAGGCCGCTAAAAAAGCGATCGCGGCGGCAGGGATCGACCTTGGCGACATCGGTTGTCTGCTACATACATCTGTCAGCCGTGATTTCCTTGAGCCGGCAACGGCGAACATCGTCCACCATGCGCTTGGTCTGCGGGACGACTCTGTCGTGTACGATATCTCAAACGCTTGTCTCGGTTTTCTGAACGGTATATTAACGATTGCCGACAAGATAGAGCTCGGTCATATTGAAGCTGGGATCGTCGTCTCAGGTGAAAACGGTAAGCCTCTTCTTGACACGACTATCGAAACATTGTTGACCGACAACTCCCTCAACCGCAAGAACATAAAAGAGTACTTCGCGTCGCTGACGATAGGCTCTGGCGCGGCCGCGGCGGTGATTTGCAACAAACGTCTCTCTAGCTCAGGGCATAAGCTGCTCGGTGGAGTCGTTCAGAGCGCTACCGAACATAATAAGCTCTGCTGTTCTACACCTGACAAAGGGGTGCGTAACGGCGCGCGCATAATGATGCGGACAGACTCTGAAGCGGTTCTGGTTAACGGCTGTGACCTCGCGAAAAAAACATGGAAAAAAACAATGAAGGAGCTGGGGTGGACAAGTAGCGCGGTGGATCGCGTTTTCTGCCATCAGATAGGGACTTCACATAAAAAAATGCTGTACAAAACCCTTGACATCGATGTATCGAAGGACTTCTCCACTGTTGAGTTCCTCGGGAATATCGGGTCGGCATCACTACCGATAACTGTCGCTATGGGCGACGAGAAGGGATTGATCAAGAGCGGGGATTCTGTCGCGCTATTCGGGATCGGTAGCGGTCTGAACTGCGTCATGCTCGGGATCGAGTGGTGATATACAGACCAGAATGTACAACAAAGAACTGCTAAAAAGAATATACCCGTTTAAATCCAACCACATCGACATTGATGGTATGCAGTATCATTACGTCGATGAGGGGCCGCGCGACGACAGCGCGATAATCATGGTGCATGGTAATCCGACCTGGTCGTTTTACTACCGTGAGCTTATCACCGCGCTGAAGGGTAAATATCGTGTCATCGCCCCGGATCACATCGGGTGCGGGCTTTCTGATAAACCACAAGATTACGAATACACTCTCGCGAACCATATCAGCAACCTGCAAACGCTCGTCAAGCGGCTCGGGCTCAAGCGCGTCACGCTCGTTTTGCATGACTGGGGCGGCGCGATCGGGATGGGGGTCGCGGTGAAAAACCCCGAGCTGATAGAAAAATTTGTGATATTCAATACGGCCGCGTTTTTGGTAGACCGCATCCCGTTTAGGATAGGTGTTTTCCGCCTGCCGCTGATTGGTGATATAGGTATACGAGGGCTGAACATGTTCGCTTACCCGGCTACCAGTATGGCGTGTAAGCAACGGTCGAAGATGACCGAGGACGTAAAGGCCGGATTGCTGCTACCTTATAACAATTACGCTAACCGTATCGCGAACCTGCGTTTTGTTCAGGATATACCACTGAGCGAAAATGATAAAAGCTATAAAGTTGTCAAATCTATCGAAGAGCGGCTCGGGCTGTTCAAAAACCACCCGATGCTGATTCTTTGGGGAGCAAAGGATTTCTGCTTTAATAATGTTTTTTTGGAGCGGTGGAAAGAGTACTTCCCCGGTGCGCGAGTAAAAGTATTTGACTATGCCGGACATTATGTGGTACTAGACGCGAATGACGAGATAATACCAATAATTGAGAGTTGGTTCGCGTCAAAAAAATAACACGCGCGAGAATATAGCGGGTCTACTAACCGGCAAAACTATAGCTTGACTTTAATCTCACTACCGCATTTACACTTGACAACTACTTCATTTGCTTTTAAGTCACTATTTACATCGGTAGCCGTTTTGTCTGCCTCTTCTTTTTTTGCCACACATTCACCACGATGAAAAACATTCAACTCATCACATTTCGGACAACACCCTTTAACCTCCATGACGCCTCCCTTTTTTGACACGTGTTCAGCCTTTAATCATTTACGACAAATATAACAGCTGAATATAAAATCTATATATAATCAATATTAATTTGTTAATTTATTTATTTTTGATATAATTAATCTTATATCAGGTAATCGCTTTTGTCAAGCCATCGCACATGTTTTTTTTAATTGTGTCGTCATTTCAGTGGTTTCCAGCAGTAGCGTTAATGCGTTGCTGATGATTATGAATGTTTATGATTGACAGTCACGATCTGCAACAACGTGCTATTGATATAAATAAAACTCAAACCACCAGGAGCATTATATGAACTTAACCTTGAGCTACAAAAAAAGCGCGATGCTCTTCTTCACCCTTTTTATCCTCCTAACTACGACAAACTTCTGCCTTGCCTTCCGCCCCGGGGAACCACCGGAGTTCAGCAAAAAGCTCTCAGAGGCCGCGCTCGAAAGGACAACGCATAAGGTGAGATACGACGGCAAGTACCTTTCTATCCCCTACCCCGGTGGCGATGTGCCCGACAATATCGGTGTCTGCACAGATGTAGTTATCCGCTCATACCGAAAGCTAGGGGTAGACCTCCAAAAAGACCTGCATGAAGATATGAAAGCGGCGTTCAGCAAGTATCCCAAAAAGTGGGGGTTAAAAAAGACTGACAGCAATATCGATCACCGGCGCGTACCAAACCTGCGACGTTTCTTTGAGCGGAAAGGGACAACACTCAGGGTCAGCAAGAACCCCGCGGACTATCGCGCTGGCGACCTCGTCACCTGGATGCTCTCTGGAAATCTGCCGCACATCGGGATCGTCGTCAACAAAAAATCACGCCACAAGAGACGCAACCTGATCGTTCACAACATCGGCTCGGGTACTCAGCTAGAGGATATGCTGTTCGACTACAAGATAACCGGTCATTACCGGTATTACGGTAGCCTTGGCGCGCGCGGGGATAATGATTGAGTATTTCCCGACAAAAAAACTTGTTATTTTATTTTATTTTTGATAATGTTGCCATTAAGGGGCAATATGCCTATTATAAAAGAAATAATATATACGCAGGAGACGAAATATGTGGGATTACACAGATAAAGTTCGGGATCATTTCTTAAACCCGAGAAACGTAGGAGAGATAGAAGCGCCTGACGGTGTTGGTGAGGTCGGCTCTCTCGCGTGCGGCGACGCGCTAAAATTTATGTTCAAACTAGATAACGAGAAGCGGAAGATAGCGATCGCGAAGTTCCAGACTTTCGGATGCGCCAGCGCGATAGCGTCATCATCCGCCTTGACAGAAATCATCCTAGGTATGACTGTAGAAGAGGCTGAACGCGTGACTAATCAGGATATAGCTGATTTTCTCGGTGGACTGCCGCAGGAAAAAATGCACTGTTCGGTGATGGGGCGTGAAGCGCTAGAGGCGGCGATTGCCGACTACCGTGGTGAGGCGCCAGCAGAAAAGAAGGAGCTCGAGGGTAATATTGTTTGTACTTGCTTCGGTGTCACCGATGTCGAGCTGAAACGCGTGATAAAGGAAAACAACCTCAAGAGTATCGAGGATGTCACTAATTTCACCAAGGCTGGTGGCGCGTGCGGTACATGTCACCCGGATTTGGCGAAGATTCTCGCTGAAGTCAGTGGTGAGGCGGAAAAAACTCTACCGGCTGAAAAACCGACCAAAAAACTTTCTAACATAAAGAAGATGCAGCTTATTCAGGAGACTATCGAGCGTGAAATACGCCCGTCTCTGCGTGCTGATGGCGGCGATATAGAACTGATAGATATTGAGGGCGATAAAGTCATCGTCGCGTTTCGGGGCGTATGTTCTCATTGCCCGAGTTCAGAAATAACTCTGAAGGAAAACGTCGAGAAGAAGCTGAAAGAGTTTGTGACAGATGATATTATAGTGGTAGAGGAGTAGCAAAACCAAGCCAATTGCCATACAAAAAACTTAAACTTATAAGGACTGACGATGAAGACCATATACTTAGACAACAACGCTACTACGAAGGTAGATGAGGAAGTTTTCGAGGAGATGAAGCCGTATTTTTGTGAGCTGTACGGGAATCCGTCAAGTATGCACACTTTCGGCGGACAGGTACACAAGAAGATCGACGAGGCGCGCGCGCGTGTCGCCGAGCTGATCGGCGCCGCTGACCCGTCAGAGATAATCTTCACGAGTTGCGGGTCTGAGAGTGACAACGCCGCTATTACTGGCGTGATAAAGTCTAATCCTAATAAAAAACATATTGTTACAACGAAGGTGGAGCATCCGGCTGTACGAAACATGTGTCGCTACCTCGCTAAAAATGGTTACTTTCTCACTGAGCTTGGGGTTGACAAGGAAGGTATGCTAGACCTTGACCAACTCCGCGAAGTGGTGACAGACGACACCGCGCTTGTAACGATTATGTACGCGAACAACGAGACCGGAGTGATATTCCCGATAGATGAGATAGCCGCTATCGTGAAGGAGAAGGGGAGCGTGTTCCACACCGATGCGGTGCAGGCGGTCGGGAAAATACCGCTCGACATGAAGAGCGCGAACATTGATCTGCTGGCGCTTTCGGGCCATAAACTCCACGCGCCGAAAGGTGTCGGAGCGCTTTACGTGAAGCGCGGGACGAAATACAGCCCCTTCATTATCGGTGGGCACCAGGAGCATTCGAGGCGCGGCGGTACAGAGAACGTACCATCACTGATCGGGCTCGGAAAAGCGTGTGAACTCGCCGGCGCGAACATAGAATATGAAAACACCGAAGTGCGGCGACTACGCGACAAGCTAGAAGATAATCTGATGAGACTCGCGCCAGACACCCGCCTTAATGGGAGGAAGGATCAGCGTCTGCCGAACACGACCAACATAAGCTTTGAGTACGTCGAGGGTGAGGCTATCCTGCTCTTGATGAACGATTTCGGTATCTGCGCGTCATCCGGGAGCGCGTGCACCTCTGGCTCGCTCGAACCGTCGCACGTTATGCGCGCGATGGGAGTACCGTTCACCGCGGCGCACGGTTCCACCAGGTTCAGCCTGAGCCGCTACAACACTGAATCCGATGTCGATCTTGTGATCGAAAAGCTACCACCGATAATCAAACGCCTTCGTGAGATATCACCGTTCGGTCGGGATAATCTGTAGGTGGTATGGTGGGCAAAACTGCGCAGGTCAGATTAAACTAAGCGAATTTGACAAAAAGCTATGTGAACTACCGAACTTTCAGGACAGTATAAGGAGAGTATAAGTGAAGATAGAGATGATTCGTTTGAAGAACTTTAAGACCTTTCAAAATGTAACAATAAGTGAAATCCCAAATTTTTGTGTGATAGTCGGTGCGAATGGAACCGGTAAGAGTACTCTTTTTAGTGTCTTTGGTTTTCTCCGTGACGCATTGACAGGCAATGTGAATACAGCTTTGATGCGTTTGGGCGGTAGCCGTGGCTTTCAGGAAGTGCGCAGTCGAAATTCCTCTGGCGCCATAGAAATCGAGGTTAAGTTCAGGGATAAACCAAACAGCCCATTAACTACTTATCTTCTTATGATCAATGAAAAAAATGGGAGGGCATATGTAGAGCGGGAAATATTAAAATATCGGCGTGGGCGAAAAGGTCTACCTTGGCATTTTCTGGATTTTAGTAACGGGAAGGGAAGCGCGGTCACAAACGAACTTGATTCAGTGACTGATATTAATGACCTTAATAGAGAGCAACAAACACTTAAATCCAATGATATTCTTGCGGTTAAAGGTTTATCTCAATTCGAGCGTTTTCCGGCTGTTGTAGCCTTGGGTAATTTAATAGAAAATTGGCATATTTCTGATTTCCATATTAGTAAAGCACGACCAGAGCAAGAAGCCGGTTTTGCAGACCACTTGTCCCGTGAAGGAGAAAACTTATCATTAGTTATTCAGTACCTTCATCAACATCATAAGCAAACCTTCGATAAAATAATTGAACTATTAACCCAAAGAGTGCCTGGAGTATCAAGCGTAGACTCAAAGACAACAGAAGAGGGGCGCGTATTACTTAAATTCAAAGATGGAACATTTGAAGACCCGTTTCTCGCCAGGTATGTTTCAGACGGTACCATAAAAATGTTGGCGTACTTGACTCTTCTTTACGATCCAACCCCACACCCGTTACTTTGTGTAGAAGAGCCGGAAAACCAGCTTTATCCAAACCTCTTATGGGAGTTAGCCGAAGAGTTTCGCGCTTATGCCAATCGGGGGGGGCAGGTTTTCGTTTCAACCCATTCTCCTGATTTCTTGAACGCGATACGTCTTGATGAAGTATTTTGGTTGGAGAAAAAAAATGGCTATAGCGAAGTAAAACGCGCCAGAGAGAATGAACAGGTCAAAGCTTATATGGATGATGGTGACCAAATGGGCTATCTTTGGAAGCAAGGCTTCTTCGAGGGGGCTGACCCCGAATGAAAAACCTTGTGTTTTTATTAGAAGAACCTTCAGCCAAGGCAATGCTAAAAGGGGTGTTGCCGAGATTATTACCAGAAAATATTTTCTCTGAGTTTATAGTATTCGAAGGGAAGCAAGACCTGGAAAAGCAGGTTGAACGGCGCTTACGTTGCTGGATGAAACCAAACAGCTACTTTGTAGTTATGCGGGATCAGGATTCTGCTGATTGTTCGAAGATTAAAAATAGGCTATACGCGAAATGTATAAACGCCGGTAAGCCAGAAACATTGGTTCGTATTGCCTGTCATGAGCTAGAAAGTTTTTACCTTGGAGACTTGGTTGCTGTAGAAAAAGGGTTGAGCTTGGCAGGTTTGAGTGAAAAACAGCAAAAAAGAAAATACCGCATGCCTGACAAGTTATCCAACCCCGCAGCAGAACTATCTGCATTAACTAATAATAAATATCAAAAACTTCTAGGGTCAAGGGCAATCGGGTCGCATTTATCATTAGACCGGTCAAACCGCTCTAATAGCTTTAATGTGCTTATTAGCGGTATACTAAAATTAATGCGGGTGCAAGCCGTGTAGTCCAAACCACACACCCTCCTTACGTTTCGCGCCTCAACCGCTTGCCAAGCCCCAGAAAAAACAACCATAAAGGGACATTTCATTGAGAGTAAAGCGGTAGTTGTAATTACCACGCTTTTGTTGTATATTGACCCGAGTTGACAAAAGACTGCACGACCCTAAAACCGTCATCCTGAATTCATTTCAGGATCTGTAAAGTATAATAAATACAAGCAGCTCCCGAACTTGGGGCGCGCCTCAAGTTCGGGACGACAGTAATATATTTACACATAAAAACAGGCCGTGCAGAAGTCTTAATAAGTAACCATAAACAAAGGAGCCCTATGTATTGCAATTTTAATTTAAATAATTACCTGAAAAGTTTTTTAGTATGTATACTACTCATCGCCACCCCGAC
>JAJRXV010000207.1 GCA_024276115.1 Deltaproteobacteria bacterium | reverse complement strand
TACATTTATCTCACGAACCAGATGACGCTTCCGGCGCATTCGATCGCCGAAATCTATAGGAGCCGCTGGCAGATTGAACTGTTTTTTAAGTGGATCAAGCAGCATCTCAGGATTAAGGCGTTTTTCGGGACATCGGAGAATGCCGTGAAACCCCAAATCTGGATCGCGGTTTCAGTCTATATGCTCGTCGCCATTATAAAAAAGAGGGCGTTTTTGACGAAAAGCCTCTACACAATTCTACAGATTATAAGTGTAACGCTTTTTGAAAAAACATCATTATTTCAGGTGGTTGAGCAAAATGACTACAGCGTTTCGGAACCAGCTATCTGTAAGCAGTTAAATTTGTTCGGTTTTTAACCGGACAGTAGTGAATTTAAATCTAACCTTGCACTAATCTATATATCGTAATATAATAAAAAATATTATTTAAGGTTTCCGTGCGCGCGCTCACTCCTATTCGGTAAGAGCTGGGAGGTTTGTCAAGCCGTGCGGGAGTCTCATTATAGAAAGGGATGGGGTATTGAAGTTATGAGCGAAAAAGGTAAAAGCAACGAGAAGAGTAAAGGTGAAACAGCGGAAAATATTGAGGTAGTGAAACCAAGAGGTATAGGGCGCTTCCCAAAAATTATGGTAGGGTTGATTATCGTTATTATAATTATTGCCGGGATTTATGAGCTAACCAAACCAGAGGTCAAAAGAGATAACATTACCGACATCTATTCACTCGGGCTCTCCTTCGGATATAAAGGCGAGCATGACAAAGCGATCGAAAATTTCAATAAAGTAATTGCAATGGATCCAAACTACTCAAAAGCTTACTATGGTCGGGGCAACGCGTACATCAACAAAGGCGAGCTTGATAAGGCTATAGAAGATTTCACAAAAGCGATTGCAATTGTTCCTAACTTCGCCAGCGCTTACTATAACAGAGGCTGGGCGTATGCTATAAAAGGTGAAAATGACAAAGTGATCGAAGACAGCAGTAAAGCAATTGAGTTGTCCCCTGATCTTGCCAACGCTTATCTTAACAGGGGAATGGGGTATGCCAATAAAGGCGAGCATGACAAGGCGATTGAAGACTTTAGCAAGGCGCTTGAGTTAGACTCATCACTTTCTATCGCCTATAATAACAGAGGGTGGGTATATTCTAATAAAGGTGAATATGAAAAATCGATCGCGGACTGCGATAAAGCGATTGAGTTAGATGCGAACTTCGCCAGCGCTTACGATACCCGTGGCTACACATATTATCTTAAAGGTGAATATGAAAAATCGATTGAAGATTTTAGCAAGGCGCTTGAGTTAATGCCTCAATACACTACTATACGCGTTAACAGGGGTAACGCCTACAAGAAAGCAGGCGACTTCAAGATGGCAAAAAAAGACTATCTTGAAGCATTAAAGACGGCTGACGATTCTTTAAAAGCGAAACTAGAAATCGTCTTAAAAGAGCTTGAGTCAAAGCAAAAATAAACCACGCCGTGAAACAGGCGACCAGCCTGTTTCACGGTTTATATCTAAACCATATTGATCCAAAAAAAACTTTATTCATCCTTCTCAAACTTTGTATGTTTATCACACTTCGGACATTTCTTAGGTTTACAGCGACCTTCTTTTATCTCTCCACACTCTGTGCATTTCCATTTTGCCATGATTACACCTCCTCAAATTTTATGCTTAAATAATAGCACCAAACGTAAACCACTTATTTGATTTTTATCAATTATTATTCAAATTTACTTTTATTCTCTTCCCACCACTTTTTCCACGCGTCATAATCATCAAAAAAATCTTCACCGGTAAGCTCAGAAAGCGCGGTAGGGATCCCGAGGCTAAAACCGTCTTTCAACTCCTCTATCATCGGACCTATAACACGCTTATCCCCGATGCGCCCGAGTGCGAGCGCAATGCTGTCTTTGTAATGGTCGCTACAATCCCCGCCATCATTCTCAGCTTTAAGAATCTCTAGCATCGGTTCTACCGCTCGTTTATCCCCGATATTACCAAGTGCCTCAGCCGCTAGAGATGTGTAACATAGCCAGTCAGCCTTCATAGCTTTGATAAGCGGCCCGACTGCTTGCGTGTCCCTAATATTCCCGAGCGCGGTAGTGACACTCTTGAACCGATCGTACAGCTCCTTCCACGGCGCGCCATCACCCCGGCTCGCGAGAATCCTTTTCATCCTGGCGATGAGCGGTCCGACAGCGGTCTCATCCCCTATCTCGGCGAGAATGATTTCCGCCATCCTGTTTACTCCGGGTGAGTCGTCATCCAACATAGAGATCACATCAGCGATAACCGCTTTCGATTTTTCGCTCTCTCTCCACTCATGATCTCTATAAACCAGCGTATAGGCGGCATTCACCCTGACATTTTTGTCCTCATCTTCTAACAGTGCTCGGACAGGTTTCATGTCGATCATTCCACGGATACCGACAAGAGTTCTCGCGGCTCCAGCCCTGATTTTCGGGTTTTCATGTTTTAGCGCTTTCAGCAGGTAGTTAAGTGATCGTTGACCGATCCTGCGCAATACGTAAGAAACATCATACGCGAGAGCCGGTGCGCTTTCGTACTCAAAAGAAGCTATCAACGGTTCAACAACCGGCTCACCGATCTCGATGAGCAACTCTGTCAGGTCGATCCGCCTTTGCCACAGGTTATAATAATAAATATCGTCGGCTAGAAGCTTGGTTAATGGTTTATAAGCCCGCGACTCGCGTTTCTTCCCGAGAGCTATCGACGCGAAGTAGCGCACATCGGTGTAGTCAGAATCAAGCGCATCTACAAGTATTTCAAGTGCGCCATAATTATCTATAATTACAAGTGCTTCTATCGTTTTTTCACTATTCTCAGGCGGTGAGTTTCTAGTAAGAATAATGTCTAACTGCTCAAGCGCGCGTTCATCACCGACAAGCCCGAGCGCGATTGCCGCCTCCTCGTTTTTTTTCATCGCGCCGGTCAGCATCTCAAACGAGCGGTCTGTACCTATCCGCGCGATCGCCAGCGCGGCAGCCATGCGAATCCGGTGTGAGTCATACGTGTTGAACACCTTCACCAGAGGCTCTACGCCACGAATATCTTTTATTTTTCCAAGCGCCTCAGCAATATATGGTATCTCATATTTTTTCACAGAGCCGTTCCGCAACAGATTGAGCAAAAAAGGTACTGCCGCCACCGCTTTTTCTCCGATCTCACCGAGCTTTTCAGCGGCTTCGGCGCGGTCAAGATAATCTAACGAGTATAGTGTCTCGATCTGTACCTTCGTATCAGTCGGGGTGTCAAAAGGTATATCGATCTTCGGCACCCTTGTCTGCGCATTCGCTATGACACTGAAAGCCAGCAGAAACAAAGTCAGTAAAATCACTAAAACAATTTTAAAACGCATCATATGACCACCGCCAGACCTATGCCATCCCCGACCGGAAGTATTTCAGCCCGCAGTTTCGGGTGCTTCAAAAACTTCTTGTTGAATTTTCTGAGCGCTTGTGTCGCGGCTTTGTAGCGGTCGTTTTTTGAGGGCATACCGGCAGTTTGCCCCTGCCACAAGAGATTATCCAGTATAATGACCCCACCGGGCTCCACGAGCTCTATAGCAAAATCGAGGTATTGTTCGTACTCTTCTTTCCATGCGTCTATGAAGACCATCTCATACGGTCCATCGAGTCGTGGCAGGACTTCCAGCGCGTCGCCGACGAGTAGCTCTACTTTGTTGAGCAGACCGGCGCGTGTGAAGTTTTCACGCGCGACCTGCATAGACGGCGCGCTCCGCTCAATCGTCGTCAACTTACCCCCGGTCTTTAACGCCCGCGCGATCATAATCCCGGAGAAACCGATAGCGGTACCTATCTCTAGTACGTTGTCCGGGTCTTTGATGAGTGTCATCAGCTCCAAAAAACGCCCGACCTCCTGTGATACTACCGGAACGTCGTTCTCCTTCGCGTGCATGTTCATATCGCTTAAAAGCGGATCAAGCTCTGACCGAAGCGAAGTGAGATATTTCAAATTTATATCGTTTATGATTCCTTCCATGGTTCCCCCTGTAAAGTTAATTGTCAATATATAATCATTATAGCAGAGATATGGAATTTTTTAAGTCTTTTTTGGTGGGAGTGGAACTTTTCTGTCGCTACTCCACATATCGGCATATTGAGGAGAAGGCGCACCAACTCTTGCATTTATCGTTTGGCTCGGCGTAAAACTCACCGCGCTTCATCATTTCTATATATTTTTTCAGGAACGGGCGTACTGCATCGAACTGCGCGACTATATTAGTCCTCTTTATATTCTTTATGTCATAGTAGATGCTCGGCGACGGTGTCATATCTGTCAGGAGCGTTTGTCGAACTGCCTCTGCGTACATCGGTAGTTGAAGGCTTAAGCCTCTTTTGACAGCATTGTCGCTCGGGTACTGCCCGGTCTTATAATCGAGTACAATAAACCTTCCCAACTCTTCGTCGATGTCGATGCGGTCGATAAAACCGCGCAGAGATATCCTGGGACTATCATCGCTATCACCTAGCTTTAGTTCAAAAAGCTCCGGCGAAAACTCAGCGCCAGGTTTACCCTTCGCGACACCGAAACCGTACTCAAAATATGCCGGTTCGAACAGATATGAATTTTCCCGAGCTTTATTGTACGCCACCTCAGCCTTTGTCAAGCTCTGCGGTATGATACCTTTCATTCTGTTCTTTTCGCTACTCGCGAGAGCTTTTTCATACGCCCCCGTTTTTTTCCTTAGATTGTCTAGCGCTTTGTATCGTTCGGTTATGTCGCGTGTTACCACTTCATGCAGCACGTTGGTTATGCTCTCTTTTTCTATCTCCATAATGTGAGGGTTTGTCGCCGCGAAAACTTCGGGGTTTGTCGTGAAATACTCCGCCGCGATTTTTCTGAATCGCTCACTTGCCGCCACCAGCTCATCGCTGACGTCTGAGTATACCGGGCTCTCAGCTTTTAGCGCTGTATGGTAGG
Organism: Deltaproteobacteria bacterium; assembly: GCA_024276115.1. Lineage (GTDB taxonomy): Bacteria > Desulfobacterota > JAJRXV01 > JAJRXV01 > JAJRXV01 > JAJRXV01. Next base: position 2,489 of record JAJRXV010000207.1, on the reverse strand, counting down.
CAAAGAGAATATCGTGCATGATCGTACCACGGATCCTTGATGGCAGGGTTATCTCAGGCGGTTCAAACTTTGACAGCTTCATTATGTAGTTGAAGAAATACATTATAGGGCAACCGGCGAACATGTCGATCTGGCTGGCGGAAAACGCGCGTCGCTCTATCTTCTCACGCAGTTCTCCTTGAAGAACTGTAGCCGGCGTCTTAGGGGTATCGCGAAAGATGTTGCCACCATACTGTGTGAAGAAATCAGAGCTCTCCCGTTCATGCTCGATCAAGGCATTCGTCAGCACTCTCTTGAATAGCTCGGGATTGTCAGGCGATTCCACAACATGGTTAAATATCTCTTTCATCTCATCAGTCGGATTAGATGTGATAGATGAGAAAAACTCCATCAACAGCTTATCTCTCGATGCTTTTTGCTCAATGCTCGACAGCTCCGCGCTTAACTCGACAGCCTCACCCAAAAGAAGCGACAGCTCATCGATAAACGCCGAGCGTGCGGCGTGAGATGAACCATCTGCGCCAGACTCGCTGTAAGTCAGGTAGAGCCGCTCATCGCAGAGCGAGATCACCTTGTAAAAATAAAGCCGCTCACTCTTCAGCTCACTCTCTGTCGTCGGCAGGAACGTCAGTTTTTCATGAGCTCCACCAAGCAGAAAAGATGGCGTGATGTTTTTCGGAAAAGTCCCATCGGTCATATTCAGCGCGAACACTACCTTGTGAGTCTGAGTAAAAAACTCCTCAGGGGCGTACACTTTCAGCTCACCACGCTTAGTCGCTGTAGCGCTTCTCATCTTGACGGTCGGGACAGTTCTCGTCGCCAGCTGAATTGTCAGGAGATCTATCATTGTCGCCAGCGACACCTCCTGCGTTGCCTTACCAGAAAGCTCGAATGCCGTGATGATCTCATCGAACGCGGTAAAAAAACTGGTGTACGCGTCAATATCACGCTTTATCAGCTCTGGGGGGATGTTTTTCAGGTTGCTGACTATCCGCTCCTTCATTTTGTAGCTTTTATCGACTACTGAAAGCAGGGCGACTTTATAGTTCTTCACCCTGTCGTTTTTGTGTATTTTTGAGGTTATAGCCCCGATCGCGGCTTCAAAAAAATCGCCAAGCTGTATGTAAGGCTCTCTGGAACCGCCCCATAGCGGCTTATATGTTTTCAGCTTTGGCGTGTAGTTTTTGGCGCCGAATATAACGCACGCCTCCATCAGAGCGATCTCAGCTTTAGCTATATCTACATCGCTACTAATGTCAACATATCCAGACCCGAGGAAACTGATAAAATCACCCCTTAGGAAGTCCCGCTGAACGAGTAAAAACGGCAACAGGAGGGTTTTGACGATATTCAGGCTGGCTAAAGGCGTTACCTGGTCCAAGTCTGTATCGACCTGGTAGTTCGATAAGGCTTTGTTGATTGTATCGGCGTGTTTCTTTTTGTCGCGTGTGACGATAGCTATATCCTCACAGCTGTATTCACCGCTATCTAAAAAAGCGTGTATCTTAGCCGCGCAGTAACCGACCTCCTCGTCAAAGTTCCGCGCTTTTACGATCTTAACAGAGCTGTCAGATTCGAGCGCGTTTTTGTTCTCTCTCAGCGATATAAAAAGGTTCTTCTGGATATAGCTCAAGTTTGTAACGCCGCTGTCGTCATCGGGCAGAAAAACCGGTTGAAGCCCGGGGAGGTTCTGTAGTTTTGCCATAAAACGGGTCAGGTGAGCGTAGCGCTCTCTCATCTCGGGGCTGTCATCGTAGAGCATAAAAATCTTTGCCGCGCTAGAGTGGTTGAGCAGCGTTAAGATGAACTCCTCCTCAAAACTCGAAAAGTCAGTGAAGCCGATGATGAACAAGCTTTGAGCTTTTTTGATACGCTTTGAGCGGCTCAGGTTCTCCTTCGCGAAGGTCATCACGTCAGCCTCGTCGAAGAAGCTTTTTTGTCTCATATAGTCGTTATAGCGTTGAAATATCCGTAGAAATGAATCTGCCGCCACGCTCTGAAAGCCGGCAGCTGGCGATTTTGGATCAAATCCACACTCTTTGAGCTTTGAGATCACGCAGTAGAGATCATCATAAAGCCCCGGGCAGGACTGAATCGCGCTGAATACGTGCGATTCGTCCCCATCCCCAACGACGATCTCCTTCAGGATCTCCTTGCAGCTTGTACCGCTGATGATCGTCTGCTCTGGCAGAAGCTCGGCGGTAATCTCTTTGCAGAGTTTTTTTGTGGTTGAAAAGCCGCTCATCTGAAATGACTGGCGGCGTGATTCGCCAAGTATTGCCGAGAGGATATTATCGCCCGATTTTTTTGTCGGGGTCAAAAGCAGGAAACCGCAAGAGCTGTCAGGTGCGTTTATGGCAGCGCTCAGGTTGCTATAAAACTCATGATACAGCCGTGCCGCTGAGTTTGAGTATACCACCGAAGATGTGTTATTGGCACCTGTTACAGTCATATTTTTTTTATCCCGCTACTGTTTTTTTTGTTCTTTT
>JAJRXV010000206.1 GCA_024276115.1 Deltaproteobacteria bacterium | reverse complement strand
TGGTCGATGAGGAGGGGCGCTACACCCCCGGACGCCTAAAGGAATTGTGGGAGGAGTCAAAGGTTCTCGAAGATATTAGAGGGTTCACCATCAAGCGGCACGATGACGAGCCTGAGGATGACTTGCGCTTCTTCCACGGTGGCGGATGCTGGTACAATATGAATGATCCGAAGGGCGCGTTTTCTAAGGAGCACTTTTTTGCCGGTACTTATGAGGAGAAGACGCTACAAGCGATCATGAAGGCGGCGGCAGACGACCTCAATGAGGACGATATTACAAACAAGTACCCGAAAATGTATAATTATATGTCACCAGAGCGGATCGCCTGCGCCGGCTCGCGTAAGACAGTGGATAAGTCAGATGACGGTCTCGATATCGGGTACTGCATCTGCTTCTCATAGGTCGCAATGGAACAGATCAGCGTAATAATACCATCTTACAACGAAACTGAAGAGACGCTCGCAAAGTGCGTGAGGAGCGTGGAACAGCACGCCGCAGTGTGCGAGGTGATAATCGTTGAGGGTGCAAACTATAATGATAGTTTTATTACCACGCACCCGAAGGCGCGGCTTTTGCGTGCCGAAAAATCGCGCGCTCTTCAGATGAACAAGGGCGCTGATGCCGCGGCAGGGGCGCTACTGCTCTTTCTCCACGCTGACTCGTTTCTTGAGCCCGGAGCTATCGAGCAGGGGCTGAAGTGTCTTGATGTTGACTCTGTGTCGTTGGTGTCGTTCGATCTGAAATTCGATGGTGATCGGCGTGCTTTTAGGCTCGTCGAGTCCGGGACCAGGTTCAGAAACCGTATCTCTAATACGCCGTACGGTGATCAGTGCTATTTAGTGCGTCGGGATGATTTTTTTGCTGTCGGTGGGTTTGCCCCTGTACCGATCCTTGAGGATGTAAAATTTGTGGCGGATATGAAAAAACTCGGCAGGGTGAAGATATGCCCTGCGAGCGTTGTTACCTCTGCGCGGCGTTACGATAAAAAAGGCATAATTAAAACGTACCTAACAAACCGTCTTGTGATGCTTCTGTACTATCTGCGGGTGAGCCCAAAGTTCATCAAAAAAATATATTAGGTTCCTTCCCCGCTTGACCTCCTCAAAAAACGGAACAGCGAAGCGCTTGCTTTCACCTTCACAAGCAACATATCCGGTTTGGTAGCTTTGTCAGCGTTAGTCGTCCCTAAGATCACATAATCACCGTTACTGTCCTGAACAACAGACTTACCTATATCATCGCCATTATTGTGAATACTCATCTCCCACTCTACATCTCCGTCAGCGTCAGTCTTGACGACATAAATATCTTTATCAAGGCGGGTGACAGTAGGGGTGACCAGGAACCTGCCAAGAGGTTTTTTGAGCGCCGGTATAAAATCAACGATTTTTAGCAACGCCAGTTGTAGATCCGTATGGTTCAGTAGGTATGACTCAGTAGTCCCGACAAGAATAAAACCACCGTCTTCAGTCGCTTTGACCGAGCTGCCGGTGTCCTCTTTCGCCCCACCGTAGAACCGTTCCCAGACCTTATTGCCCTTAGCGTCGATCTTGAGAAGGTACATGTCCGGGCTATCAACGCCCTTAGACGTACCGAACAAAACGTACCCGCCATCAGCGGTAGGTTGAGAGGAGACGCAGCTGTCTTCTCCGGCTCCACCATAAATCTTTTGCCATTCATTGTTGCCATCGGCGTCAGTTTTGACGACGTAAATATCTTGACCGCTTGCCTTGAATGAGCGGGTAGTTCCAAAGAGCATATAGCCACCATCTGCCGCGGGTTGCGCAGAATATATTACGTCATGCCGTTCACCGTCGTAAATTTTATGCCAGAGTTTTTTCCCATCCGCGTCGGTTTTTATCATAACCGCCGCGAACCCCCATCCGTTGGCGCCGAGCGCGCTGCTCTTCCCGAAGATAGCATAGCCACCGTCAGGCGTTGGGAGCAGATAATGCGCTTCATCCGTGGAGTTTTTTCTACCCTCCTCATAATCATTTGTCCACTCTTCCTCCCCAGCTGAGTTGATCTTGAGTAGATGGATCGTGGTTCCAGAAGATGTGTCTTCCTCCGATGCCCCCTGAACCGCTATTATATACCCCCCATCCGAAGTACTCTGAGAGAAAGAAGCACGGTTGAATTTTTCGAGTCCATAAGTATTTTCCCACTCAACATTGCTGTTCATGTCAGTTTTGATGATGTAAACATCTCTGGCAGTGCTAGGGGCGGATTTTGTTTCACCTAAAAGCAGGTAGCCACCATCAGGCGTGAGCTGTATATGTTCTCCCAAATCCTCATCGATGCCACCGAAACTCTTTTTTAGTATAATGCGTGGACCTTGCAATAGAGACCATATAGCGACGATAAATAACGCGATGATGATGACTATGGTGAGAATAACATGTTGGGGTTTGATTTTCATTTTTGTGATGGTAATCCTAAAAATAAATTGACTTTGATTATACAAATTTATATTATCAATCGGCAATTGTCAAGGGTTGTCAAATATATTAGCTAAGGATATTAACTATTAACATGTATGACGCATCGGTGATCGTACCGACCTACAACAGGATCGAGGCGCTTGAGTTGTCGTTAGAGGCTTACAAACGGCAGAGCGTAAAGAATTTTGAGATAATCGTCGCGGATGATGGCTCAACGCGGGAGACCGCAGATTTTTTAGAGAGCATGAAGAAGTCTTACCCGTTTCCGCTGAAACATGTCTGGCAGGAGGACGCGGGTTTCCGAAAAGCGCGGATATCGAACATGGCTATAGCGCGGGCTGAATCGGAGTATCTGATATTCAGTGACGCTGACTGCATACCGCACAAGGATTTTATCGCCGGTCACCTTTCGCTCGCCGAGAAGGGGAGCTACCTTATCGGGCGTTCTGTCAAGATGAGCGCGAAGATATCGAACGCGCTGGATATTTCAGCGATCGCTAAGGGGACGATAGAAGGAGTGAACCTGAACATGTTTTACGATTATATCTTTGGTATGACAAAGTTTCTGGAATATGGAGTTTATGTAAAGAGCGAATTGATTCTAAAGTTGATCGCGCGGTTCAGAAAAGCGCGGAGCCTCTTCGGGTACAACTTTTCCGCATGGCGTGATGATATGATAAAAGTCAATGGTTTCGACGAGGATTTTATTATGCCGAATAACGAGGATGGTGAGCTTGGATTCCGCCTGAGCAATATTGGGCTTACACCAAAGATCGCACTCGGTAGGACGATCAGCTACCACTACCACCATGACAGATCACACGCGACAAGAAGTCAGGCGAACGTCGACAGGGCGACCCATGCCCGTATCTCGGGGCTGACCCGCTGCGAAAACGGCCTCGACAAACACCTTGCCGGTTGAGCAAACTACCACGGGAACCCGAGCAGGTTTTTGTTCGGTAACATCACCGGCAGGTTCGTTTCGCGGATGTTCCTACCTGACAACTAGGCTGCGGCTTGAAGGAAGTATAGAACTTAGGAAGATAACATTGAAGCTGTGCGTAACTAATGAAAAAGACTTTGCAGAAGCTTGAATGCGAACCTACCGTACTTCTTCACTTACCAGAAGTACCCGGAACTCGATATCCCAAATACAACGAATTCTCTGGAGGGAAGTTTCTCTCAATTAAAAGAGTTGGTGAAAATACATCGAGGCATAAACAAAGAAATGAAAATGAAAATTATCGATGAAATACTAGGAAGATAGCCTCACATTTTTGATATTACGCCTTTTTTTATTAAGCTGTATAAAAAAAACAGTAGGGAAATAAGAAAAAATAGCTGTCGGCGGATTAGTCGAGCGGACAAAAAACAGGGGCGGTACAAAGCCGCCCCTGTTGAGTGTTACAATCTAATTCTTCTTGTTGCCTTACTTCCTGATTCTTTCTTTAGCTAAATTCAACTTCTTTGACTTTTTTCGCCTGATTGTAATCAGTACAAGCGCGAGACCTAAGAAGATGATCGCCATGTATGGTAATACAGAAACGATACTTCCCCCGCCATCCACATACGCCGCTGTAGCGATGAAGCATGATTCCTCGTCACTCTCGTCTTCGCCTTTGACAGAGCCATCGCTGATAGCGTCATAGTCTTGCGCAGGTCTGACACCGATGCTGTATAGCCCTGTACTGTTATTGCCATGTTCAACAGTCAGATAATAGTAGTCAGTCGCTGGCGCTGTCCATAGGATCATCGCGCCGACACCCTGATTCCCATCGCTATCATGGGTAAGTTCAGTTGACATGTCCTCGTCGAAGAGCGTCATAAGGGTTTCCATAGAGCCCGCCGGATAGAGACCAGAAGTGAATATTGTGTATGAATCACCTTTGGTGGCGCTGAAGTAGAAATAGTCAACATCCTTGTCTGTCTCTATGCTACCCGAGACTGTTGTCCCGTCGGTTTTTAGTACCGTCGCGCCCGAGAAGCTACTGCCGTGATCGTCTGAGGTAACGCTGTAGGTTGTCGCGGTAGCGTTCCCTGAGAGCGAAAAGTCTTCGGCGAGTGCGGACTCTGACGGTACCGAACCTTCTTTGAATGAACCGTTTTTCAGGAATCCGGCCGGTGTCTCTACCGCTTTTCCAGAGGCGTTGGAGACGGTGACATTGATAGAGTATTCGCCCTCTTCATAGTTTGTTATGATACCGGAGTAAATACCGTCATCAGCGAATTCGTCCGGGCTTATACCATCATCGCTGAGAGTTAATAAAGACGTCTTCCCGCTTGGGTTGGTGATCATACCTGAGACCGCGAGCCCTTTTATGCCGTAGTCCTTCGATGGAGTAGCGGTAATGATCAGTGGCTCAGGGTATGTTACATCAGAGATATTGATACCGAGCGTATAATCAGAATCCGACTTCGCCTCTAAGACGACTTCACTGTCGCTTGATGAGCTTGCGAAGTTTGTACCTGTAAGCGTAACCTCCCAGTCACCGGCATCAGGATCGGTGACAGTAAATATGATGTACCCCTCCTCCGAGGTGTATTCAATATCAGAGTAATTGCTTACGTTTGAGGCTGTAATGGTCGTGCCGCTCGGGTTCTTGAGTGTCATTTCCATCGTGTCGCCAGAAGGGAACGCCGCGCTGAAGATAGCTCTTGCGGCTGATGAGTCTATGACTACGGTTGTCGATGTTGATGGCTTGCTCAGGTTCAGGTTCTCCTTCACCCAACCGACTAGCTGATCGTCAGATACAACGCTCTGTATGTCAGAGTAGATCGCGTTGAGCGACGCTGATGACGCGGCGGAGTATGCTTTTCCGCGAGTTGAGTTTGATATTGTGTTCAATGTGCTCATGTCCGCGCCAGAACCGAATCCGATGGAGTATACCGGGTATCCAGCCGCGGCAAGGTAGGTCAGTATAGAGCCGGTTGGTGACTCTCCTGAACCGCTTTGTCCATCTGTCATGAGGACGATATATTTGAATGTCCCCTGACGTGTGCTTCCATTCAATAAATTCAAGCCGCTTCTTAGCGCGTCACCGATCGCGGTGCCGCCACCGTCTGAGATGCTGTCGATGCTTGCTTTGAATGAGGCTTTTGTTGTCGAGTCAAGCTGTTGAAGCGATTGCAGGGTTGAGGTAGAACTGTTAAAGCTGACCAGTGCGGCATATTCGCCATCTTTGATCTTGTCAACAAATGACTTGGCGCCAGATTTTGCGTTCTCCATCTTGTTATCTGTACCCATGCTACCGGAGTTGTCGATAATGATAATGCCTTCAGACCCCTCCATCCAGATGATGTTAACGCTTGGGTTGCTTGTAGGCTCGCTCAAGCTTGTCGGTGTTGTCATGTTGACAAGGTCAGTGAACTCGTACCTGTCGCGCGCGGCGAACAGGTCAGCGTTGTACAAAAAATCGAGCAGAGGGTCACGGGTCAGCGTATCCCACGCTGACGACTCATACATACGCCACTGAGCGGTTTTTCTTTTACCTTTGTCGCTGTAGTCAGAAGCGAGGCTAAACTGTTGCTGTGCCCAGTGAGAGGCCATCAGTGTGCTTTTTGGAGTATCGTTAGAGTGTGGAAAACCATCCACGGTTTCCATATTCTGGTTAGCTTTGTATTCATCGTAGAGACCATAAGCGTAGTGTCCCATTTCATGCGCCAGAGCATGCCCGACTTCATCGAGGTCACTGAGATCATCATCGACATATATCCTTCCACCGGACAAAAACAAACCGTTGATGTTAGCGTTCGCGGCATCCATCTTGTTCTTAAAGCGGATGTCAGCCTTGCTCCACATCCTCGGCTTACCTGTTATGGCGTCTGGAGTATAAACATACAGATTGTTTAATGAGTGCTTTCCTTCTGTCATTCTGTACACATCTTCAGCGTAAAGCTTGAATACTGTCTCGAGTTTTGTCTTATCGCCAGAAGTAGGCGACCACGCCAGCGATATAACCAGGTCAAACTTGCCGGTGGATGAATCCCACTTGGTAAGGGAGCTACTGCCCGCCATCGCCAGTGGTGCAAATAGCAATGACATTGTTATAGCCATCGTTAATAATTTAAGTACTGATTTTTTCATAAAAAATTACCTCCTAAAAGTTATTTGTTCTCTAATGTTATATACCATTTATTGTCTGAGGTCGAGTCCTTATAGGTTTCTTTCTTAGGCTTGCACTTAAAAATTACGCCTTTTCTTGTCCTCGGTGGTTTGTTCATGATGCTGTCTGCCACCCACGCCGTACCATTGTGCATGTAGTTGAGTCTTGTCACCGGTTCTAAAACGTAAATGAATACAACGTCACCTTTTATCTCGGTGACTCTGCCGTAGACTCTTTCAATTCGTCTGGTACTCGGACCATACTCTATATCATCGACAACGCTTTCATGAAAGTCAACACATACGACATTATCGCCGACTTTTATGTCGCTGATCTTGAGCTCTTTGCTTGTCTCGCTGGGCACCGGTGTGGTTTGTTGAGCGCTTGCGTTTGTTGTCATGATGATGCCCCAAAAAAATAGTGACAGAAAAAAAATAGTGACAGAATTTATTATACACCTGTTCATAGCTTGTCCCTACTAATTATTTAGATAACCGCCGGAAAAACATATATATAAGACTCCTGCGCGACTCCAAAACCGTCGTCCTGAATTTATTTCAGGATCTGCTAATCCTAATAAATTAAGGTAGATCCCGAAACAAGAGGCGCGCCTCAAGTTCGGGACAACGGCAGTAGTTTTTATACATAAAAGCAGGTCGTGCAGGAGTCTTTATATGCAATTTAAACTTATTGTACATATGTAACACACAAAAGTTGGTGCGTCAAGACGGGTTGGTCAGAAATTATATTTTTCAATTATGTATTTTTTTGTTTTTCAATTTTTTCTTGCTAATATTTCCATTATGGTGTAAAGTTCGTTTCTTGTAAATTTTTCATAGAAAGGTAACATGCGAAATGGGTTTTGTAGAGCAGATTGATTTTTCAAAAGGGGACGGTCTAGTTCCGGTGATAGTACAGGATAGCGCGACGAATGATGTCCTGATGATGGCGTACATGAACGAAGGCGCGCTCAAAAAGACGCTTGAAGTGAAGAAAGCGTGTTTTTACAGCCGCTCACGCCAGAAGTTCTGGTTGAAGGGCGAGACTTCGGGGAATTTTCAGGAGGTCAAAGAGATATACTTTGACTGCGACAACGACACGATCTTATTGAAGGTCAATCAGGTCGGCGGCGCGGCGTGCCATACCGGTCACAGGAGCTGTTTTTACAAGCAAGTAATCGATAACGATAATATAAAAGAGGTTGGAGAATTGGTCTTTGATCCGAAGGAGGTGTACGGTGAGTAACAAATTAAAGCTCGGGATTCCAAAGGGTAGCCTCGAGAAAGCAACTATAGAACTGTTCAGGAAATCAGGGTGGAACCTAAAAACTAGCTCTAGAAGCTACTTCCCATCAGTAGACGACAATGATCTAAAGTGTTCGCTCGCGCGTGCGCAGGAGATGTCAAAATACGTCGATAACGGCACGTTTGACCTCGGTCTCACCGGGAAGGACTGGATTCTAGAGAACAAATCAGACGTTGAAATCATCTGCGACCTCGTCTACTCAAAAGTCAGCGCGAAACCGACTCGCTGGGTAGTTGTGGTACCGAATGGCTCAGAAATAAAAACTATTGAAGATCTCCAGGGTAAGCGGATTTCCACTGAGCTCGTCGGCTTTACAACAGAGTATTTCAAGTCTAAGGGCATTGATGTGGAGATAGAATTTTCATGGGGCGCTACCGAGGCGAAGGTTGTAGAAGGTCTCGTAGACGCAGTAGTGGAAGTGACTGAGACCGGTAGCACGATCAAAGCGCACGGTCTGAAAATAATCCACGAGATGATGCAGTCAAACACACAGCTTATCGCTAATAAAGAAGCGATGAAAGATGAGTGGAAGCGTAAGAAAATAAATCAGATAGCTACTATGCTTGGCTCCGCGCTCAAAGCTCAGGGAATGGTTGGGCTGAAGATGAACGTCCCTAAGGATAATGTAGACAAGGTGATTGAGCTGATACCGAGCCTGAACGCTCCGACAGTGTCACACCTTTACAACAGTGACTGGATGAGTGTTGAGGTCATTATCTCTGAGACAGTTGTTAGAGAGATCGTTCCGAAGTTGATCGATTCCGGTGCAGAGGGAATCATAGAGTACCCGTTAAATAAACTGATTTAACGGATTTGATTTAGAATGGCAGGTGAAGGTTGTTAGTCTTGCCACTCTTTTTCTGGTCAATCAGCTTAGACGTATTGACCTTCAACTTTTCGACTTTAGTGCGAAGAGTGTTTCTATTTATACCTAAGAATGCGGCCGCGTCCTTCTGGACGTGGTTGCATTTTCTTAATGCCAGCTCTATCAATATCTTATCAACATTATCTGTGATCCTTTTATGTATCACGCTTTTCTTCTTGTTCCTAACACCAAAAAAGCTGATTATCTTCTCAAGCTTGTCCTTCAGGATGCTGTCGATAACTTCATCGACGCTACCTTCATAACGTTTTTCCTTCTCCTCTATCGAGGCGGTCAGGCTGTTCGGTAGAAGCGACTCATCGAGGATTTTGCTGTTAGACATCACTATCATTCGCTTGATGCAGTTGACCAGCTCGCTTATATTCCCCGGCCAGTCATAGTGCATGAATTTTTCCATGACATCAGGCGTGACATCGGTGATGCGCTTACTACTTTCCTTGCTGAACTTCTTTATGAAGTGTTTGACCAGCACCGGAATGTCTTCTTGCCTTTCCTTCAGGCTCGGCATTAATATATTTATCAGATTCAGCTCGTAGAAGAGCCCGGAGAGGAACTGCTCCTCTTTGACCAGCTCTTCGAGATCCTTAGTAGTACCGACAATGATCCGGGTATTTGACTTGACCAGCTTCGTAACACCTTCGGTTTCATACTCACCGTCAGCGAGGTATCTCAAAAGCCTTGCCTGAAGCGGAAGAGACATACTTTCTATATTTTCTATATAAATCGTACCACCGTCGTTTGTCTCTAGTTTGCCGGGTTTGCTCTGATGCTGCCCAGCGCCTAAAACGTCAACCTCGTATCCGAAAAGTTCTGTCGCGAGAGCAGGTTCAGGTAGCGCGCCGCAGTGGATCTTTGAGAACGCGCTACCTACGCGAGGGCTGTTGTAATGTATCGCTTTGGCGATCAGCTCCTTACCGGTGCCGACCTCACCAGAGAGCAGGATAGGTATATTGCTTTTCGCCACCTGCTTGACAGTTTCAATTATCTTTAACACTTTTTCGTTTGTTGTGACTATGTTCCTGAGCTTATAACTGCTACTGAGTTCCTTCTTCAACCGCTTGTTCTCGTCGATCAAGCTGTTCTTCTCCAGCTCAAACTGCTGCTTCAATTTCATGTTCTTTGATATCGAGACAGCTATGCTGCGGAGGAAGAACACATCTTTTTCCAGCAGGGTATCATCATCGAACAGCCTGTCTACAACAAGTATCGCGGTGACGTCATCATTCGCGTCTAATATCGGAATGCAGAAAAAACGGACATCCGTCCGCTCTATAAAATTCATCATCTGCGCGCCTTTCGCCTCAACCCCGGCCTTGCTCTCGACTAAGAAGACTATGTCACGCGTATAAACTACATTTTGGATAACATCACTGCTTATATTGTAATATCGGTCTTTGATGTCGTCTACGTTTATGCCGAAAAGCAACTCCTCATTCTTCTTGCCGCTACTGCTGTCAATAATGAGTAACGCGCCTTTTTCTGTCTCTAAACGTGTTTTCAGGATATTCATTATGCTGAAGAAATTTTTTGTGGTATCGGTAGATACGATCAACGACGAAGTTATCTCATATAGTACATATACTTTTTTTAAACCAAAAAGTGAATCGTTACGAACCTTGTCAACTAACTCCATAGATACACTTCCCCCCAACAATAATATTGATAGATAATCCGGGCACAACGACCCATGTGACGCTACACGCTGTGCTTGATGCAAAAATTATAGACTTCATTTTTCGAGATATCGTACTTGTCTGAAATCTGCCTTGAGACAGTCTTTACGGGTACCCCGTCCCGCAAAAGCGCCGTTATTGCTTCTTTCACTTCATCCCGCTCAAGCGGTGGTCGTCGCTCAAAATCACTTGAGAGACTGTCAGGAGTTTTGTCCCCCTTCGCGACCACTATGACGAGCTCTCCCTTTATATCAGAAAAAACAGCATCCCGAAGAAGGTCGCTTAACCTTCCCCTGATCGTCTCTTCAAATACTTTGGTAAGTTCTCGGGTGATGACGATGTTTCTGTCACCAAGATTTTCATAAAGTTCAGCTAACAGCTTTTCCAGCCGTTTCGATGTCTCATAAAATACCACACTTTTATTTTCATTTGCAAGGCTTTTTAATATTTTTTTTCGCTTCCCCGGACGTGTCGGCAAAAACCCAAAGAAAGCAAACTTGTCCGTCGGCAGCCCTGATATCGAAAGCGCCATAATCGCCGCGCAAGCCCCCGGGCACGCTGTTACGCTTATGCCGTTTTCATGCGCGAGGTTCACCAGGTAATACCCCGGATCAGAAATCCCGGGCGATCCGGCATCAGTCACAAGCGCGACGTCAACGCCCTCTAAAAGCTGCTTGACGATTCCCGGCGCGCTCCTCTCCTTATTGTGGTCATGGTAGCTGATAAGCCGCGTCGATATCCCATAATGCCGCATCAGTTTGAGCGAGTGGCGGGTATCTTCCGCGGCGATCATGCCGACTTCCTTGAGCGTATCCACCGCGCGAAACGTTATGTCCCGCAGGTTACCTATCGGGGTCGCGACCAGATAAAGCGTCCCGGTAGTGCTGTTCTTTAGCTGTTTTTTCATTTAGTCTCTTGAATAGTTCTTGTTTATTTCGGCGTTTACGTGGTTCATCACTTCCTTCACGCTCACCCCAAGCTTCTGCGCCGTGGCTTTACACTCGTCATATTCGCACGACGCGTTCATCAACTCACCGCCGCGCCTCGCTACCTTCACGCTGAACTCGCCATATTTCGTGGCGACCTTCTCCAGCGTCCTGTCAAGCGTTATCCGTTCAACATCATAGTGGCGGAGTCCGATAGTTGTAGTATTTTTGAATATCAGATCGCTTACTTCGGTGAGTGAGTTTTTTGTCAAAATCGCTTTCAGCAGAAACCCCGGGCGGCTCTTCTTCATCGTCACCGGAATGACAAAAGCATCAAAAAGCCCATCACAACTAAACAGCTCCTCAAACAGATTCTCAAAAAGCTGCGGGTTCATATCGTCGATATTCGTCTCAATCACCGTAACCGACTCGTTATCGCGAGTGGTCTTACCGAGAAATATCCGCATTATGTTCGGGTGCGTCTCAAAATCCTTCGTCCCGGTGCCACTACCGATCGCCTCGTAGGTGAAATCACGCCGCGCGTCGTTCTCCGCCAGCGCGTTTATCACCGCCGCTGCCGTCGGTGTGGTCAGCTCCCCGATCACGTCAGAGGTATAAAAATGTCGCCCCTTGAGGAGCCAGCTTGCAGCTGGTGACATAGCCGGAATATTCCCATGCGCGCAAGTGACAATACCCCCGGTCATCGGTATTGCCGAGTGAAAAACATCAGTGATATTAAAATACTCCAGCGCGATTGCGATACCGACGATGTCGATTATCGAGTCTAACGCGCCGACCTCGTGGAACGTCACCTCGTCACGGGCGCTACCGTGTACTTGCGCTTCGGCGTCCGCGAGCCGCTCGAATATCCGCACGCTCGCTGACTTCACGCTCTCGCCGAGCGCACTCCTGGTTATCATCTTTCGTATCGCGCCAAAATCTCTGTGGTGATGCTCATCCGGGCAGATAACATCGAGCTTCTTCGCGGTTATCGCGTTCTTCTTCACATCCTCCACAGATAGCCGAAACTCAGGCAGGGGGAGTTTTTTCAGCTCGTTGATTAAGTGAGCGAGCGGCATACCAAGGTCGATGAACGCCGCGAGGATCATGTCCCCGGCCGCCCCGAAAGTTATGTCGAAATACGCTGTTTTTTTCAATTATCTTTAACCTGCCCCTTATTTTATTATGCGTGTTTTGAATCTGTGCGGAAATCTTGGACAGTTACGCGAAAAGAACCTCAAACATATCTTGTATCGTCTTAACGGATATTATCTCGATCTTCTTGGATACCTTCTTGTTTATCTTGGAGTTTTTCGGGATGATGCACTTTGTGAACCCCATTTTGCCAGCTTCGTTCACCCGCTCTTCTGTGTTGCGAATACCGCGCACTTCACCTGTAAGACCGACCTCACCGATTATTACCATATCCTGATCCACAGATTTGTTCAGAAAGCTTGACGCGATCGCCGCGACAATACCAAGATCTACCGCTGGTTCATCGACCTTTACGCCGCCAGCCGCGTTGAGGAATATATCTTGATTCATCAGGTGCATCCCGAGCTTCTTCTCTAGCACCGCCACCAGTAGCGATACGCGGTTGTGATCTACTCCGATCGTTGTTCGGCGCGGCATCCCGAGGTTGGACTGTGTGACCAGCGCTTGCAGTTCTATCAGGAGTGGGCGTGTTCCCTCAAGTGAGCTTATGACGACCGAGCCCGGGGTGTTCACCGGTCTCTGTGACAAAAACAGCTCTGACGGGTTCATCACATCAACAAGTCCGCCCTCGCACATTTCAAATACTCCAATCTCGTTGGTGGAGCCGAATCGGTTTTTCACTGACCGCAGAATCCTGAACGGATGACCACGGTCGCCCTCAAAATATAGTACTGTATCTACGATATGTTCTAGCACCTTAGGACCGGCGATCTCACCGCCTTTCGTGATGTGCCCGACGAAGATGACCGGTATCCCTGTGACCTTCGCGACGTAGATAAGTTTTGAGGCGCACTCGCGGATCTGCGAGACGGTACCGGCTGTCGAAGTCAGCTCATGCGTGTAAATCGTCTGTATAGAATCTATGATAAAGAGTTGCGGAGTTATCCGTTTTATTTCGTTGATGATGTTCTCTAGCGATATCTCTGTAAGGATAAAGAGATTCTCCCGGTGTACGTTTAGTCGATCACTTCGGAGTTTTATCTGAAGCGCGGACTCTTCACCTGAAATGTACAAAATAGGTGCGCCGGTACCCTTCAGGCTAGCCGCCATCTGCAGGAGCAGTGTTGATTTGCCTATGCCCGGATCACCACCAATAAGCGTCGCGGCGCCGGCGACAATGCCACCACCTAACACGCGGTCGAGCTCACCGATACCGGTACTGACTCTGAACTCTTTTTGTGATGTTATCTTGTTTATTTCTATCGCGGTAGTGCTATGCGTGAACTCACTGCCTAGAACGCTCTCTTTTACCGGTATGGATATTTCTTCGACAAAAGAGCTGAACTTACCGCAATCAGGGCATCTTCCGAGCCACTTGAGAGAGTTGCAGCCGCACCCCTGGCAGATATAGACAGTTTTTTGTTTTGCGGACATTTTGCCCCTTAAAACACGTTGACTAGTACTTTTCGTTCTCTTGGTCCGTCAAATTCGCAGAAGAATATCCCCTGCCACCTGCCAAGAATAAGGTTAGCGTTTTCAACCAGAAAAGTTTGAGAGACCCCAAAGAGTGAAGTTTTTATATGAGCCGCAGAGTTGCCTTCCATGTGCAGGTAATCGTTTTTAAGTGGCATAAGCTCATCGAGTTTAGTTTGTATGTCTCGCTGAACGTCCCTGTCAGCGTTCTCGTTGACAGTAAGAGCCGCGGTAGTATGCGGTACGTAAACAACACAGCATCCTGTACTGACGCCACTTTCTTTTACGATTTTTTTTACTTCAGCGGTAATATCGACAAACTCGACATTCTTTTTAGTATCAACTGTAAGTTGCTTCATAATAAATCTCCTGGATATTTACTTTCCTTCAATCACTTTTTTTATCTTATTTATCTCTTTTTCCATTTTCTTGCCTTCTTTTTTCATCTGCTTGCCAAGGTGCTCAAGCTCTTCGCCGACTTTATATGTTTTTACCGCCGCGTCCTTGATGTGTGTCCCACCACCAGAGTAAATAAAATAAAGCGACGCGGCAATAATAATGAATGTTAATATAATAATATTTTTAATCATCTCGTCAACAATAATACTTATTTTTTTTCCGATGTAAAGTAAAAAAAGCGAAAACGCATTAAATACTTAAATATACTTACTAAATCATTTCTGAAAACATCCTTCTTCTGCGTATCCCATGAATTATTGTGTGCGGCGGGGGGATGTTGCCCGATACAATTTGAATCTTTTTTCAACTTACGCGCCATGACAATCGCACTACTCTGATATCTTCAAAGGTGGTATGTCTCATACAAAATGTATGATGTAAGTGGCTGTATTTGAAGAGGGAATGTAAGGCTGTACAACATATTTAAACATATCGAATCTTTATATATGTATGTTCTTTTTGCATTCGCGGCACTAAAATATATAAGTCCACTTGAAATTTATCTTGGATTGTGCTAGATTTATGTATTATAGGTGAATAGAGCTTTTTTGTTGGTTGATGTTTTGTTTTGTTTTGTTTCGCTCGAAAGTACTGAATATCATTGCTTAAAAAAGCAAGAACGTTTTTTTACTAAAAAAATGAGACATTATCTTAATAAAACAGTACTACTTAATGTATGTTTAAAGTTTATAATGACCAACTAGCTTAAAATTTATTCCAAGGAGTTTTTGCATTGAAGAAACGAAGACTTTCCCCATTATTGGTATTAATTCTTACCGTAATCATATCTATAGCGACAGTATCATATAAAAACAGTTCGGCGATCGGCGCCGGTATGGTAAATACACCGCATGACCTCTCAGCAACCGGTCCAGTGTGGAACTCGTTCCCGGGCAGTGTCTGTCAAGAGTGTCATCTGCCGCATAAATCTATTGAGATACGACTTTGGCCAAGCATCCCGAACATAGGTCCTTCACAAGATAACAGTGTTAGAAGGCTATGCTTAAACTGCCATGGTTATAACAATATTATGACTGATCCTCCATCTTTACCAGGGGTAACATGGGGACTGTTCGGCACAACTCCTCCGAGGATAACGAACGTCGATGGTACTAAAACCTGGGGTAATACTTATGCCGCGGACTTCCACACCGGTCAGGAGGTTTGCTCAGATTGTCACGTTCACAACAAATCATTTCACGCGTCATGCGAGATGTGTCACGGTAGCTGTGTTGATGACCCGCTCGGCACATTCGCGAACGGCGCGCCGGACTACGATAACGCTGGTAGCGGCTCTCGCCCGGATTTCTGTAACGCCTGCCACAAGCCTGCGGGCGGTGGTGGTGGCGGTAGCAGGCATAATGGTAACTGCACTAATGTTAACGCGAACAGCCATCGTCCACATACCGCAAACGCTGGGCTCGCCTGCGCGTATTGCCATTATGATACGATTAAGGATTTTGACCCGATTGATGGCTGGTCACTCGCTCCAAATGCTCCACACCTGTCTAACGATAGCGGTGGTGGTAGTGGCGGTATGGGGGGCGGTGGTATGGGGCACGAATTTAACATTATCAGCAACATACCTGAATATTATACGTTTGGTTATAACGACACTGTTAACTACGACATGAGCTCTGGCAAAAAGCGTTGTTTCAGGTCATGCCACGGGACATACAGTCAGTCGCAGGAAGCTGAAGCTCCGCAGTGGGGTGGAAGTTTTGTTGGTTCAAACGGCTGTTTTGTTTGTCACAACGGTACAGAAGCGGCGGTTAAGCCGATCCAAACGCCAGACAGCTCACCAAATAAACTGGTGAAAGCTGACTATGAGCTAACGGGTCACGGGTTGGACTCCGCTTCTGTGTACGCCGGTCAGGACAACTCCGGCGCGGGCTATAATGATTATTCAGCTACAATGACGAATCCTGGTTGCCTATCGACTTCCAGCAATCCGGCGACCCCGACGGATGGTTGTCATGACAACAGCGCTCAACACTTTCCGACGAAGTCTTTCAACGACCCATACAGGCTTGGCGCTACATTCGCTGACGATACAAATGGTTTATGCAATTATTGCCACAATGGAACCACGGCTGTTTCAGTTAAGACTCACTCTAAAGTGACAACCAGATCAAGGTTTAACTGGGATTACAACGGTAATACCTGGGAGACTAACCCGCCAAAATGCGTTGATTGCCACGATCCGCATGGCGATGGCAATGACTACATGGTCAAATATGGAATTTCAACAAAATATGGTAGCAATCAATACGGTTCTCCAGCGCGCGTTGACTATTCGCCAAACATGGGGGCGACGCAAGCTGATATAGATTTGATGGTTCCAGTCGCGTTTAATATTACAGTTGTCGGTTATAACAACCTACCCGGTCAGGCTGGCGACTATTATAACTATGACATCACAGGCGTGAACGGAATCTGTCAGGTATGTCACTCGCAGACAGTATACTATAAAAAAATCGAGGAGACTGGCGAGGTATGGTCTCATAATTTCGCGAAGGAAGAAACAGATTTTAGATGCACCGGATGCCATAAGCACAATGAGCCTATAAGAGGGTATGGCGACTACGCCGGTTTTACCACTTCCTGCGAGGATTGTCACGGTATCTGTAACACAAACCCTGTCGGGGATTGGGGTTATGGCGTACCTGACTATCCCAATAAAGGCGCGGGACTCGGTAGGGATGTCTGGTGCTTAGAGTGTCATCAGCCAGCGCGCCCGAAGGACGGCGGCAATGGCGTGGGTAATGGACACCATCAGGCTGACTGTGGTACTAATGTTGGCGCGAACAGTCATAACGCGCACGTAAATAACGCTCATATAGCTTGCGCGTATTGTCACGCGGGTACTATAGATGAAACCGATCTTGATCCCGCTGATGGCTGGACGTTAAAATATCCGAGAAATCACATGGAACGTACTTGGCCGTTTGACTATGACAGTTCTTTCCCAAATGGTTCTGGGCCTCACTTCTGGCACATAAATAGCTTTATCCCGGAGTATGGTGATTTTGGCTCGGTGGCAAACGGCGGAACATATTCGACGGATACCGGTGATAAGAGATGTTATAAGTCATGCCATGGAATGTATTCAGACGCTGAAGAACTCGACGCGCCTCAATGGGGCGGAGCTTTGGCGGGTGGTTGTTTCAATTGTCACTCAGGAATTGAGCCTTCTGTCAAGCCTTTGCAGACTCCTGACAATTCAGCAAACAGAATTGACAAGGCACAGTATGAATTGACCGGACACGGGCTTGATGTCACCACGCAATACGCAGGTGGAGTAAGCAACAACTTAGGCGCCGGATATAATGATTATTCTACTACAATGACTAGCCCTGGATGCCTTTCTACTTCTGGTAATCCGGCTAACCCGACGAGTGGTTGTCATGATAATACCGCTCAGCACTTTCCGTCAAAATCATTCACTGATCCGTATAGGCTTGGCGCTACATTCGCCGACAATACCGACGGATTGTGTAAATACTGCCATGATGGGCTCACAGCGGTGTCAGCCGAAACTCACTCAAAAGTTGTGACCGGTTCTTTGTTGAACTGGGACTACAACGGCAACACGTGGGAGACAAACCCTCCGAAGTGTGTTGACTGTCACGATCCTCATGGTGACGATAATGACTACATGGTCAAGTACGCTATTTCAACAAAATATGGTAGCACTCAGTATGGCTCCCCGGCGCGGGTGGATTACTCGCCTAATATGGGTGTCGCTCAGGCGGATATAGACCTGATGATACCGGTCGTGTTTAATATGACAAATGGCGGGCAGGCTGGAGATTATTATAACTTCGATATTAGTGGAATAAACGGTGTTTGTCAGGTGTGCCATTCCCAGACAGCCGTGTTCAGAAAAATAGAAGAGTCTGGCGAAGTAGTGTCACATAACTTTATTAATGAAAATAGCGCACGCTGTACTGACTGTCACAAACACGTCAAAGGGTTCGCCGCGACATGTGAGTCATGCCATGGCGGCTGTTTAACTGATACTCCTGGTGATCGTCATTATGGCGCGCCGGATTACACTAGCGGTGGTGCTGGCATAACGACAAACCCATGGGTAATGGGCGATGGTTGCACAAGCGCCGACGTTCAGTACGCTAACAGCCATAACGCTCACATGAGCGAGCTTGGTGGAAGCCACAGTAACCTTGATCCACTGGTTTGCGCGTATTGTCACTATAGTACAACTGATGATCTGGATCCTGCTGATGGCTGGTTGTTGACTACAACCGGAGAGCACATGAACGGTACTGTGGATATTATGAGTTACCAGGGGATAGTCGGTAATTTTGATATAAACGTTAATGGTCAGCTCAGGTGCTATAAATCATGCCATGGTGAGTATGACCCAGTGACCGAGGTGGCGTTAGCGCCACAATGGGGTGAAATCTGCAATGCTTGTCATGGAGACCCTCCGATGGTGATCAGGTGCTTTGTATGTCATGGTAAAGGTCGCGCGGAAATAGCGGACATGCCTAAGCCATCACAAACGCCTGATGGGCTTCCAAACAGGATTTTCGCTGACGACTATTCAACATCAGGTCATGGGAGGCT
>JAJRXV010000205.1 GCA_024276115.1 Deltaproteobacteria bacterium | reverse complement strand
GATCGCTTCTTTTGTCGCGTACATACAGCAGACCGCGGAACAGAAGGGATTATCCTCATCTCTGGAGCCGACGCACTGAATCCACGCGATCTTCTCAGGATCCCGCTTATCTTTTGAGAGTCGCTGTATATGCCCCTGAAACGGACCACTGGCATTCAGCATCCGCTCAAACTCAAGGCTCGTCATAACATTGTCATATCTGTCATGCCCGAATTCTTTCTTTTTGTTAGCGTCAAAGAGATCAAAACCAGACGCTAATATTACAGCCCCCACATTCAATTCCCGAATCGTATCCTTAGGCATATCATGTTCGATAGCGTAAACCTTGCATACTTTGATACACTCGTTACACTCAGAACATATCGCGCAATCGAGGCAACGAGACGCTTCATCCTTCGCGCTGTTCTTCTGTTTTTTTAACGGCTCAGGACTCAGCGCGATTTCAGCTTTCGCGGTAAGGCGCTTGACTGCCACCGGTCTCTCTTGTGTGTTACGGATCAAAGAAAGAGCGACATTAATGCCTTCTTGTGCTTTATAAATAAAGTTTTCAGCCGCGTCAACTGTTTTTGTTGCCGAGAATATATTAGGATTATAGGTTCTGTAATCCTCATCGTCAGATGCGATTTTATTTGTTTCACTTGTTAAGACTATGTAATCATATCCATCTTTTAAAAGCATTTCTGGGTCAGGGTAGGGCGAAACAATGAAATTAAGCTCACCCCTCAAAATATCTATATCTTTTTTCAAGAGCTTTTTCGCTTTGTCATTGAGCGAAGGGTCATTCAGAGTATCATTCATGAAATCGTCATTGTCATCAAGTATTTCTACATCATAACCTTCAGCTATCAAATGGAACGCCGCGAATACACCGGCAGTATTACTACCGATCACAGCTACCTTTTTATTCTGTTTTCGTTTCTCAATCTTGACAACTTCCCCGCCTTTGCCGTGGTGCAGGTGTTTTAAATATTTCTTTAGCGCTCTTATGTTGACGACGCTATCAAGCGAGCCCCTGCGGCACTTCACCTCACATGGTTGAGAACAAAGCTCAAAACAGAATGATGGAAGTGGCATAGAGTTGAGTATCAGATCGTATGCTTCTTTATATTGTGAGTTTGCTGTTAGCGCAATAATGCCCTGGACGCTTATGTCAAAAGGGCAGAACCTCTTACATGGCGCGGCTGTCCTCTTCTCGATCGAATAAACCGATGGCACCGCTTGTGGGTAGTCTTTGTACGCCGCTTTTTTCTTCGCCATTGCGTATTCGTAATCCGAGTCGATCACAACCGGACAAACCTCAGCGCAGAGACTGCAACCTGTGCAGTTATCAGCGTTTATGTAACGTGATTTCTTCTTTACCTTGACTGTGAAATTACCCTTTTCACCCGAGATAGAGTCGAGTTGCGCACCTGTGATTATCTCAACGTTATCGTGCTTGTCGATCGCGACAAGTCGAGGGTTGATAGTACACATAGCGCAATCATTGGTAGGGAAGGTCTTGTCAAGCCTTGCCATATTACCGCCAATGTAGTCTGACTTCTCAATGAGGTAGACTAGAATGCCAGAATCAGCAAGGTCAAGGGCGGCTTGCATCCCTGATACACCGCCGCCCACAACTAATACCGCACCAACTTTTTTCATTTTATATTCCTAGATTCCTGCTATATTTCGTAAATATTTAGGGATATCACCAGCTTCTCTTGGTCCTACCTGAACTTCCCAGTTACCGAGCTCTTCTTGGAACTCGCCGGAAAGCTGTGCTACGTATCCCGGGATGATAATCTTTTTCTTAGCTATTTTGTCAGTAATACCGGACTTTATGACAAATGGCGCCATAGCGTCAGCAACGAACTTACCGGCCGACCATGCGGTAAGCACGGACATTCCCTCAGTATCCATGATCAACAGCCATGTTGGTACTCGACTCGCTTCTATCTCTGCTGATACGATGAAGTAAGTGAGCGCGAAGTTTGTTGTGATAAGAAGTGGTGAGTTCTCATCTGGGCTGTTGAACTCGTAGATCCCCTGATCCATAACCATCGGTCTTTGCGGATCAGTGTATATATTCATTCTGTTAACCGTCATAGCGAGCAGGTTTGGCGCGTCTATGTCAGACACGACAACAATACCCGCGTACTTGCTGATCAAACCCGCCGCAAGCGTTGTCTCATACAGCGCGTCGTCAGTCATATCACATGGGAACGAGATAGTCGGGAAGCCAAGCGGCCTGAACTTCTTTTTCAGCGCCGCGCGTCTGATTGCTATCTGATTTTTTATGGTGTCCTTAAAAGTCTTTTCATCAGCGTCGATAACAATATCTTTTATTCCCGCCGCGGTAAGCTTCTGTGTCAGCTCTATTATGTCATCAAGCGTTTCACCCTTGACCGCGATAGGAACGCTGTTAGCCTTAGCAATTGCTGACATAGCGTCTACATTGTCTTTTGTCGCGGCGTAAATAAGCGGCTTTTTAGCGGCGCAGACTGAAATTGCTTCTTTAATACAGTCTGCGTTAGCGATCAATACCAAGCCGTCGTCAGTCGCGGCGGATACTTTTTCAACTAACGCCTTGAACTTACCAGCATCATCGCTTGTTGATTTGACAGCTACCAGGTTTGCCTTGAGCGTCATACCAACACGATCATACTTATTATTATTAAGCTGATCTATTTTCGCGTTGACCTTATCGTCACTCATTGAGTCATCGATTAAGATCGCTATAGCCGTCGGATTGACAAATGTCTTCTCGTGACGGTAAAGAACCAGTTCCTCACCGACTTTGACAGCGTTATCACCTGCGCCGATGACGACACCTCTTATCGGTGGTGCGGATGCTTCGCTTAATTGTTCTTTTGCCTCATCAGAAACGTAAGGGCATGAAGCGAGTTCTGCCTTGCTGGCCGCGAGTTTCATAGCGAACGCCAAGCATGTTGGCTCACCGCACTCCTTACAGTTAGTCTTAGGCAACATTTTAAAAATTTGAATTCCTGTCAATGCCATTATTCTATAACCCCTTTCAAACCGCTTTCGCAGTGTTATGTATATTACTGCTAATTATATAGCTTCCCACTGAAGAACCTCCTAAGTGGGTGGAGCGTCACGCTCCTAGAACATCGGATCCATTGTTAATGCCGGATGGCTTACTTTTGCCATGAACTCCATTACTTCTTCTTCAGTCTCGCAGTCTTCTTCTGTAGCGATCTTGTTGATGAAGTCATCCAAACCTTCTTCTTCGGCTCTGGCTATTATGTGATCCTTCAAAAATTCTTTTAAGTGTTTAGGTAGCCACGTAAGTCTCGCGAGACCTCCGTCTGCCGAAATAAATTTTTTGGATGCGACATATAGCTTACTGATACCTACGAAACCTGGTGTTTGCAGACCACCGCCGACTGAACCGGCAAGTGTTGAGAACTGCATACCGCATGGTGTCATACCGGCAAAGTCTCTGTCTACTACCATGATACCGTTTGCCATTGGAAGCAGAACAGCAATTGCCTCAAAGCAACCGCATGAAGTCATCGGATCTTCCATCATGGAGTACGCGTTGAACTTCTCTATCTGGTTTCCTGAAGCGGAGTATATAAAGCTATTGATTCCATCCCACTGACCTTTTACTTCTTCAATCGTATTACCTTTTTCGATTGGCTGGTTAGGGCCTGTTGGTGTGATCTCAAATGCCGCCTTACCGTCAAGCCAGTTGTACGCGCCGCAAAGTCCGGGTCTCTCTGGAGATATAACGCAGACGTGAGTCGGAGCGAATGACTGACAAAGGGTGCATGAGTAGAAAAGATCCACAGCGTCATCAGTAAGGTCTTTCAGCCTTGAGTCCCGAGCGGCGTATACTTCACGTGCTTCACCCAGAAGCTGTTCGACTTTTTCCTGCTCAGTATAAATCCTTACCTGTACTTTATCAAGAATAGCTCCATATTCTGAGTGGAACTTAGCGTGTATGATAGCGCCAAAATGCTTGAGGCTGAAATCAGCGCCTTTCGCTTTTTTGGATATCCGCATCCATATAATATCTCTTTGACCGATGTGAAGTACGCCTTCTGCGCCATTTAATAGATGGTGTATCTGACGCTCGAGAATCGGTTCGAAGTCTGACTGCATCTTTCTGCCCGAGACTTCCACTTCGATAGCTAACGGCAGTCGTGTTCCCGCTTCAATATCAGCGAGGTCAGGACCGATAACCTCAAAGAGACCATCATGGACTTCATCGGATTCTTTCATGCGGACAAGCTCAAAACCTGGCGCCTTAGGGCCGGCAAGCTCGACGTGCATGCTTTCTTTTTTGATACGCTCACCCTCAAAAGCAGGGCCGTATGCTACAGGAACCGGAACATCAGTGATCTGGATCTTGAGACCTCTGACCTCGATAGCCTTCTCAACCAGTTTGTCGTAAGGTACATTAGAGACAACATGCTCATAAGTACATACGCCTGTCGGAAGTATCTGAGGTATATCACTTGTCGCGATCGTCGGGAAGCCCCAGTTGATAACACCGGCCGCTGCCGCGTACTGCTCATCGCTGACTTCACCGAGAGCCAGTACGAACGCGAAAATCCTGTTCTTGTTATATTTTAGTATCCTGTCATAATCGCCCGGCTCAACACCACCGAATGCCAGAGCAGCACGGTTAGCGAAGCCTAAAGCGTGTATAGCCGCCGAAGTATCCTTGCCGAAAGGAACAAGTCGGGTGTTCCAGCCGAGCTGTACCCCTTCTTCTCTCAACTGCTCAGCGAAAGATATACCATTTTCGTTACTCGCTATAAACACATACAGGTTTTTCTCCTGTAATTCCTTCGCGAGTTTGACAGCTGTCGCGTTATCAGGAGCGGCGCCGACAATAGCGGCGAATCCAGGCGCCGAGCCATCAACAAACTCAACACCACGTTTTCTCATGATAATATCATCAGCCGCGCCGAGCCATAACTGCTCTTCAGTGCAATCCTCAGCCAGAAGGTACGGTGTGTCTTCGACATATTTAATAGCTTCTTCGATATCGAAAGCCCAAAGAGCCGCCATTCCCGCGTCAAGGCCGGCGCCGAGGTATGGTAGCCATAGCCCCTCTTGCGGTACGTTCGGGAGGAGCTTTCTGCATTCCTCCAAGACTGGTTTCATGTCACCGAGAGTTTTTACCGGTGTTCCGAGTATCGCATAAATAGTCGGGAGGTAATAACCGGTGTTTGGGAAGGCGACTGCTTTATCAGCACCAAACTTCTCAATAGCCTCATTTACTTTTTTCTCAACTCTATCAACAATTACAATTGCTCCACGAATCGCCGCGGAAATAATTATTTTTGACATTCACTTCCTCCTTTTAGAACTGAAGATCTCTTCGTTTTTCCATGTCGTATAGCACTCTTTCTGTTTTGGTATCAATACCGAGAGCTTTTCTCTTCTCGTCAATGTGATCGAGACAGAGCTCAGCCATTTTTAATGGGTCAGGCTCAAAAGCGAACTTGCCACCAAACATTTCAGCGTATTTATTGAATACCATGTCTGACATCTCTTTACTACCCGTAACCGGGAAGCTTACCCCGAAGATAGTCAGTAATCCAGACGCTACAGTAAAGTGTCCGATTGAAATAGCTTTTTCGCTCATCCAACCAGGGGCGACACCGACAACTGGCAGGTCGCTTATATCGTCACCGAGACCACCTTCTTTTACCATGTGCGTACATGCGATAAGTATTCTGGTGTTGTCAACGCAGGAACCTACGTGCAGTACTGGTGGGATGCCGACAGTTTCGCATATTTCTCTGAGTCCGGGTCCGGCCATATCTTTTGCCTCTGGTACTAGTAGCCCTGACTTTGCGATAGTAGAGCCGCTACAACCTGAGACTACTACCAGAACGTCATTCTTGATGAGCTCTTTAGCCAGCAGAGTGTGAACGTCATCAGTAGCAACCTTAGGGTTGTTACATCCAACAATACCGACTATACCTCTGATACGCCCGGAAATTATAGCGTCATTCAGTGGTCTGTAAGAACCTCTGTAAGTCCCGCCGAGCATGTAAGCAATCGTCTCATCAGTGAAACCGACTACCATGTCATGGGTATCTATATCTGGGATTTGCACCTTTCCGCGGTTCGCGAAGTTGTCAATAGCTTCTCTTATTATACCTTTCGCTGATTCGACAGCGTTATGCTCATCAAATTCAACATAATCAGCTCCGGTTATTTTAGCCTTGCGGCTTGTTGTTATTATTTTTGTATGATAGTTCTTCGAGACGTCTACTATATAGCTCATAATACACTGTACATCAACGACCATCGCCTCAACAGCGCCGGTTAATATAGCAAGCTCCTGCTGGAGGAAGTTGCCGGCGGTAGGAATGCCGTGGCGCATCAATACTTCATTCGCTGTACAGCAGATACCAGAGAGGTTTATCCCTTCGGCGCCTTTTGATTTAGCGTATGCTATGATCTCAGGGTCTTGAGACATTGCGGCTATCATCTCAGAGAGTGTAGGCTCGTGACCGTGCAGAACGATATTAACGTAATCTTCTTTTAGAACGCCAAGGTTTACCTTGCCCCTGATCGGTTTAGGAGTGCCAAACAAAACATCCTGCAATTCAGTAGCTACCATTGATCCGCCCCAACCGTTAGCCAGTGCGCATCTGAAACCCTGAAGCATGATGTTTTCGACATCCTGATCCATTCCTATGTGAGTCCTGTTCATCATCTCAACAACTTCTCTGTCGATGCCTCGCGGAATTACACCACGCTCTCTCCATAATTCCTGCCTCTTTTTGGGAGCACGTTTAATGAATGGTAGCTCACCTGTTTGCGAAGAGAACATACTGATGCAGGCGTTAGCTACTTCGATACCGAGCTCATTTTTTTCCTTGCCTTCTGTAGGGATCTCAAGCCACCCCGCGACTTCATGGAGCTTTTTCTCGTCTTTGATTTCATAGCCAGGCGCTTCGCCTTTAGCCGCGGCTAAAAGAGTAAACGCGATATCCCGACCATGATCACCGTGACAGGCAGTACCAGACGCGATCATCCTGGCGAGGTTTCTCGCGGCGATAACGCCGAGAGTAGCGCCACATACACCGTGCTTCTCTTCCGCGTCTTTACCGGCGAGCCTGCAAGGTCCCATCATGCAGTTCTTGCAACATTGACCAACAGCGCCGATAGGGCATGGTTTTATCTTCTTCGCTCTGTCGAAGACCAATTCAACGCCTTCATCCGCGGCTTTTTGAATCATCTCAATTGAAGCTTTATCTATTCCTGTTATGTCAACTTTATTTTCATCACTCATTTTATTGCCTCCTTTACAGTTAAATCATGCTGATTGATTAGGAATGTATATCAGCAATAGCTTTTTTAACTATATTTATTGCTTCTGGGTGACGCATGATCAAAATATCCGCGCCAGCCATCAACAGGTTCATCGCTGTTACTGACTCCCATAAGATGCCTCTTTTTGTTAAATCACCATAAGTAGGTTCCTCTTCAACTGATATCTTTGACTCACGAGCTTTCCATGCTTCCTTACCGAGGTTGCATATCATCGGCATTTGCATCTTACCGTCGTTTTGTGAAAGCGCCGCTAATCTGTCACGCTCCATAACCGAGTATGAATATTCAATGCCATAGCCGAGCGCACCGGTAGAAGGGTCGATGACGATTTTGTCCGGGGAAACTCCCAGATTCTCAAGCAGGATGTTAAGCTGTTTCGCCATGTTGACATCAATAGGTGTTTCAGCCGCTACGCAGTGCTTGTAGGCAATAGCGGAAGCTCCGATCTGTCGGTAGTTATCTTCGACGACAGGACCAAGTAGAAGGTTATGCCCCTGACATACTTCAGATACCTTTGTAAGTACCTCAATATCTTTTTCAGCATTACCTGAACCATAAACGATCAAAGGTACGTTGATCGCGTCAGCGACTTTTTTCGTCAATTCAGCCGCCGCCTCAGCGCTTGTATCCTTTGTGTTAGGATCTGTTGACGCGAGCTGGAGGCAGATCATGTTCGCTCCGTACTCATTAACACATTTTTGCGCCCATGCCACCGGATCGCTCAAGACATCCTTAAAGTGTTCTGTAACAGCCTCTGCCCACTCTTCTGGCGTCTCATCGTATACGTCCATTGCTATTTTGGGCGCGTTCGGAAACTCGCCCTCAAAGCCGCAAAGAGGCATTGCTGTCTGACCACCGATCTTTACTGCCTTATCGCCTTCTCCGATCACTACTTCTCTTATTGAACCCGTGTAGTTATCTTTTGGTAACTCAAAACCCATTTAAAACTCCTTTCATGGTTTTTTAATTTTTATTTAAACGGTATGTATTACCGCTATTGTTTTTGTTAATCCACTAGGCGCTTGCTACTGCCGCGTTTTCGCCAGCGATTTCCCGCGTTGCTGTGATTGTGTTCTTCAGCAACATCGTAATCGTCATCGGACCGACACCACCTGGTACAGGTGTTATATGTGACGCGACTTTTTCAGCCGACTCAAAGTGCACATCACCGACCAAGCCTTTTTCGGTGCGGTTAATGCCAACGTCAAGTACGACCGCGCCCGGCTTGAGCATATCGCCTGTTATCATCTCGGGGCGTCCGACAGCCGCGACTACTACGTCTGCTCTCTTGATCTCACCCGCGAGGTCTTTAGTTCTTGAGTGGCAGATAGTCACTGTCGCGTGCTTCTGAAGGAGCATCAT
>JAJRXV010000204.1 GCA_024276115.1 Deltaproteobacteria bacterium | reverse complement strand
GTTGTCAGTGAAGAGGCGCACGCATGGCAGGAGAGACGAAACAACAAAAACGCCAAGGTCAACTGGCAGTTTACAACAAAGGACGTTCGGATTAAACTATCACGACTTTATCCGACATTAGAGGCTTGACGCGACACTAGTAGCTTCAAACACCTTCAGGTAGCATTTACCGCTCTCCCCCGGAGTCACATAAACATTGACATCATAAATGCCTCCATGGTCACCGCTAACCAACCAAAAATCCGGTTCTGATAATGGATCAGGACTGCTTTGTTTAGGCATTGCGTATTTCATACCCGGCGGTATCACAATATAAGACCTCTGCACAGCCCCGTGTTTTTCGAGATTTTCATTTTTGACACATTTTTTTGCGCCTTTTGTAAATTCATTCGCCAATTAACCGGTAAAATTGCTAGGGTTACCGAAATTGTGGGCGGGATGCGACACAGTCTGAATATACTGCCGTCGTCCCAAGTATAAAATTATTCGACCAACTTAATGGAAAAAGTCTTCTGAAAGGTTCACTGGATAATTGTTGTGATTCTGGCACCCCGTCATGGGTGGCGCAGGAGCATGGGTGAGCAGGACAGGCGGCAAGGCCTATCCTGCGGGTAAAATCTTCTGTGGTTAAGAAAAAGTCTATTATTTAACCCGGGTAAGGAATATCTTTTCCTTCAAGCGCCTCTCTATCCGCTTATGCTCATCGCGATAACGGTCATAAGCCTCAAGTGGCACTATGCGCTTCTTCCGCTTATAATCCTCGGTGAAGATTATCTTACCCCCCTCCTCCTTGTACTCCATATCATAAGAGAAGAACTCAGAATCTATGCTCAGCGGCTCAGGTAGATATTTTACCTTAAAATTACCCTGAAGATCAATCGTGTATGATATCTTTGACTGTTTGCTCGTGGAAAACTCAAGCGGATATTTACGCTTTTTTAGTGATATCGCCCCGAAAGTCCGCTCGATGTCCGGGATGCCGAAGATAACCAAGTCACCGGCGCTGATAGCGTATTCTTTCAGTATATAGCCCGTATCAAAGGTTATCGGGATCTCGTAGTCCTCATTATCGGTGATTGCGAGGTACTTCAAGCGCGATCCTGGGGAGATGCTGTTCAGGTTATTCACCAGATAACGCTTTATGTTGCTCGGCTTCAGGTGCCTTGTATAATACCGCTGACGCGCTTCTGCCGTACCGGTGTAGCTCTCACTATTATCTATCTCTAAGTCACCGCTGGCGTATATTTTACCAATCGCTACAAGTATGGTGGCGTTATCCTCCGGCTTTGGTGTCTCTATGTACTCAAACTTTTTTTGCAGCGCGTTTATCACCCAAACGCCATGATCCCCGGAGCTGAAATATGGGTAGCGGAAATTCTGCGAAGTTGTATCGAGGAACATCACCCTGTCAGCCAAAATGATCTTTGTGATAGCGTGATTTGTGTCAAAACCAGGCAAACGCCGCTCCATTACGTTTGAGTTGTTAGTCTTGAGTATCACCGGATACGATGTGATATCAAGTACCTTCAACATGCTGGTGAAAAGGGTCGCCTTGTCGATACAGTCGCCATACTCGTTCTTTAAGGTATCAGAGGCCGGATGCCCCGAATACCCAGAACCTATGCTTGATTTGATTGAGATATACCTGATTTTGCGCTGTATGTAATGGTATATCTTTGCGATGCGCTCCTCGTCACTCTTACAGTTTTTTGTTAACTCAGCGACTTTTTTCTTTATGCTTGGAGTCACCTCTATGTTTTTTTCGATAAGCCCTTTCGACCACTCAAGGAAAAGATCCCACTCCTCAAAGAGCGAACAGGCGACGTAAGGCGCGACATCCTTAAACGCGGGCATAGCCGGCTCGCGGATCATCGGCTCTGACTCATGGTAGCTCCACTCATAACTCTTCATACCATTCGCGTTTTCAACCTTCGGCTCCTTGTGCTCATCATCAAAATTATTGAACACATAGTAGAGCTGTTTATCTTCGGGAATAGCGACAGTCAAACGGGACAACAGTATAGGCATATCAGCCTGAAAGCCGAAACGCGGAAAGAAAAACCGCTTCTCAAAAGGGTTATACTCCTCCACCTCAATGACGTACTCCATGATCGAACCAACTTCTACATTCGGTAGCATGAAAGAAAAAGTGCTGTACCGGGAAAAAGATGTAGAGCTACCGGTCGGCTTGGAGATGTTTATCGCGTCAGGCTTCATGTAGTACACTTTTCCGGCAGGCGATATCGTCCGTGCGAGCTTTACGTTTACACGCTCACGCCCTTCATTAAAATAATGCGTGACATTCGCCTTACGTTTTTTATTATCCTTCAACACCTTGAAACGATAGTGGTATCGGTAAAGAGTCGTACCGTCAGGTCGGTACTCGTAATAGCCGTCATCGAGCAGTATAAGCCCGCTCTGATCTGAGATTTTTTTCTCAAAACCGTCAGCGCTCGCGATGATCGCCTTTATCTCAGCTTCATCCACGACTGCATCATTTTCATCAGTTTCACGTATCTTTGATGAAAAAAATATCTCCTTGACATCACTTATTTTTATAGCGCCTCGGCTCTTAAGCTGAACCGTATCAGCATCGTAGCCGGTGACGATATCCTCTATCTTCGTACCATCTTTCAGTACAATAGTCTCGCAATCACCCGAAACCGGAAAAACGCCGATAAATAACATCATACAGCTCAAAACAGCTGCTATTTTTCTACAAAACGATAAGATCATCTCTATGTATCACCTCGTCAAAATATTTGTAACCGAGTACGTCGGTTATGTTCTGAGTTTTAAGCCCCTTAATAGAGTCCAGCTCACCGGAGTTATAGTTCACGAGACCTCTCGCGAACTCCTCGCCAGCTTCTGTAATTAGTGAGACACTGCTCCCAGCGTTGAAGTTCCCTGTGACATTAAGTATTCCTGACGGTAGAAGGCTCTTCTTCCGCTCCACAAGTGCTTTCACACCACCAGAATCGATTATCAGCGTCCCTTTAGGTTTCAGCGTGTACGCGATCCAGTGCTTACGCCCCTTTATGCGGTCTTTCTTCTGCAAAAAAAGCGTCCCGACATCCTTACCATCAAAAATATCCCGGAGTATATGCTGCCGCTTGCCGTTGGCGATTATTGTCGCGGCGCCATGGTGCGCGGTCTTCTTCGCCGCCTGTAGCTTCGTTATCATCCCGCCGGTACCCTCGGCGCTGTCGGTGTCAAACGCGCAACTTTCCACCTCGCGGTCGATACTCTTCACCACTGATAGAGGCAGAGCGCCTGAAGGGAGGTCTTTCGGATTGCACGAATAAAAGCCCTCTATATCTGTCAGGAGTATCAGCAGGTCAGCCTCAGCGAGCATCGTCACCATAGATGACAGGTTGTCGTTGTCACCGAGCTTTATCTCCTCAACCGAGACTGTGTCATTCTCGTTGATGATCGGTATTACATTATGCTTCAGGAGAGTAAAGATAGTGTTCTTCGCGTTTAAGAACCTTACCCGGTTAGAGAGGTCGGCGTGTGTCAAAAGTATCTGCGCCACCCTGGCGCCAAAGCGGTTAAACGCTTTTTCGTAATAGTGCATAAGCGCCGGCTGACCGATAGCCGCCGTTGCCTGTTTTTCAGGAATCGCTATCGGCTTTTGAGCCATACCGAGTTTTTTCATACCGGCGGCGACAGCCCCCGAGGAAACGATTATTACCTCATACCCCCGCTCGAGGAGAAGGTTTATCTCACGCGCGAGACGCAAAAAGACGTGTTCATCAAGCCCATCTTTATCCGTGAGGACTTTACTCCCTATCTTGATGACAATCCGCCGGACATCTTTTAATACATCTTTTCGTTTTTTTAAATTCATTTTCTAAAGCGCGTAAAATTTGACTTATTTTGTCTTTATACACTCTATATCTAGGAATGTCAATAATCCCAAAAATAGATATGATTTTCCCGCACCGGTTTGTTTGTTTTTTCGAAGCGTTTTGGGGCGGTATTTTAAGAGTTTACAGTTTTTTTTATCTGCGAGTCATCATCACGCTGTCTTTCCTCTGTATCCTCTGTGGTTAAGTACCTATAGTTTTTTTAAGTTAAGTCACGACCTTTTGGATCATCTCAGTGCTTGAATGTGTTTTCGCGTCCCCGGTGATGGCGACTCTACCGCCATAAGCAAGTACCATATCCCGCTCAGGTACAGACTCCTCAGTATAGTCAGTGCCTTTCGCGTGAATGTGCGGTTTTAGGGTTGAAATCAGGTTGTTGACATTATCATCATTAAAAACAAGTACATAGCTCACGCATTGAAGCTCCGCGAGTATCTCGATTCTTTCAGCCTCTACTGTGTGAGGACGAGCGGGACCTTTTAGTCTTCTCGTAGAATCATCACTGTTTGCCGCGACGACAAGAATGTCTCCAAGAGCTCTCGCCTCTCTTAAGTAGCGGATATGCCCTACATGCAGTATATCAAAAACACCATTGGCAAATACGATAGTTTTACCATTGCGCTTCTCGGCATCGACTATATTTGAAAGCTCATCAAGGTTCTTTAGCTTGTTGTACATGGTTCCTCCTACATAAATATTTTATGGGCATGTTGCCCAATACAATTTAGGGGAAATTCCCCCTACGCTCCCGTTGGTCGCACCCCCTTTTTACGGGTACTTACAGCGAGGATTTTTTCGAAAAAATGGAAAATCTGCTATTTGGAAACAGTCCCTTTATGTTAAGAACTATTTGGTCATTACTTCACATTACTGACTCGGCAAGTTTCTATTGGGGATCCAGACCTCAAGCATCCCATTAAACTTAAAGCAAAATTTATTCGCTTTGCTCAGAGTTTAGTCCTAGGTACCCGATTAAAACCTCGGGAATGACGTTGTGGCAACCCCGGAATGACGTGACGTGAACGCTATATATTTGATTGCCGGGTTAATAAAAACTATTCACTCTAATTAACATGTTAATAAAAAATTTATCAAGGTCAAGGTGAAAATTTAAAACTTGCAATAAAATTTCAAAACAGTATCGTTACGACAACGACTTCACCGCCGTTTTGAGCTCGCGAGACGTCACAACTGCCGTGCCGCTCTTCATAACGACCATACCACCGGCTATATTTGACAGCTTCGCCGCTGTCACCGGTGACAACTCCGTGACTAACCCCAGGATAAACGTGCTTATGACCGTATCACCCGCACCGGTAACGTCAGCTACTTCGTCAGAACCATATATCGGGATGTCCACCGGCGCGGCGTCCTTTTCGAACACCACCATCCCCTTCTTCCCACGGGTGATCAAAGCGCTGTCGCACTCTATCTCGCTCAACAGCTTCTCCCCAGCGAAAGGAATATGTTCATTCCCCTCTAGCGACAGCTGCAAAAGTTCCTCCACCTCGGGTTCATTCGGTGTGATCGTCGATATGTTCTTGAACTTAAAAAGGTTGTGCCGCGAATCCACCGCTATCACCTTATCGCTCTTTTTCGCGTAATCATTTATATATTCTATTACCCGCTCAGGCAGAACACCATAGTTGTAGTCAGATATAATGACACCATCAACACCGTCAATATTTTCACTGACATTCTGTATCAGCCTATCAACCGTGTCGTCATCATAGTACGCCGGAT
This sequence comes from Deltaproteobacteria bacterium, assembly GCA_024276115.1. Taxonomy (GTDB): domain Bacteria; phylum Desulfobacterota; class JAJRXV01; order JAJRXV01; family JAJRXV01; genus JAJRXV01. The sequence continues at coordinate 6,856 of JAJRXV010000204.1, read as the reverse complement.
TCTCTTTATCTATCCTTATTACCTGCTGCTTTGTCGTATGAAGGCTACCAGCTAGGATACGCGTCTTGGTCGTAGTGTGCCCACCCTTGAGCCGGACTATCGTTTTGGTATCGATGCCCTTCCCTTCTAGTATATTAACCAGATCATCGCCCATCGGATCGTCGCCGATAACCCCGACCGGCACAACTGCCGCACCGAGCGCGCGAATGTTGTTCATAGCATTACCGGCGCCACCGAGCGAGATAGTCTGCGAGTCGAACTTCAGAATCAACACCGGCGCCTCGCGGCTAACGCGTGAAGTGAGCCCGTAGACATACTCATCGGCGATTATATCACCGATTATCATTATTTTTTTTGCCGCGAAACCATCTATAGCGCTTAGCAATCTGTCTTTATCAAACAATTATCAAAGCTCCTTTTCTTGTTCTTTTATCGGGTGGCTGGCAGCAGCCCCTACCCTAGAACCCTGTTCTTTCATTATCCATTCCACAGCGTCATAAAGGTCTTCTGCGATATGATCCGGCTTGGCTTTCAGCTGATCGTCCGCGTATTCGTACTCACCCCGCCCATAACCGGTAAGAACCAAAATGCCCTTCGCCCCTACCTTATGCGCGAACGCTACATCAGAAAACTTATCACCGATGACAAAAGAATTAGAGACATCTATACCAAGCTCTTCTTTCGCCTGATCTATCATACCGGTCTTCGGCTTACGGCAGTCGCAGCTTTTTCGGTATGGAGGCTCACCGACGTCAGGGTGATGCGGGCAATAGTATATCTTGTCAAACCGCGCGCCCTCCGCCGCCAAGAGCTGCTCCATCCTTTCATGAACGCGTGTTATCATATCTTCTTTGAAGTACCCGCGCGCGACACCGGCCTGGTTGGTGACAACCACCGCCAGATAGTCAGATTCGTTAATCATCTTTACCGCCGCGGCAGTGCGCTCCATCAGTTTATAACGGCTCACGTGGTTGACGTAGCCAACCTCTTCGCTTATCGTACCATCCCTGTCTATAAAAATCGCTCTTCTCATTTTTCTCCTTTTTTTGCATCAGCATCATAATCCTACAAAGCGCGGGGCATATTACGCTCCCTTCCAGCGGTTGTGTACCCAAAACCATTCAGCCGGTCTCAAGCGGATTTCATCCTCGATGACCTTTGTGAGAACCTGAGTGATATGGTGAATATCCTGTTTCCTGTCGCCGGTTATGTTGAACTCACACGGCTTTCGGTAAATTATCTTGTACTTATCCTTCCCGACCCTGCTCATAAACATCGGTACGATACTCATGTCAAGCTTCAGCGCCAAGAGTGCGACGAAATACTGTGTCGCCGCTTTCCTGCCAAAGAAGTCAACCAACTCCGCCTCATGCTTATGTGTGTTCTGATCAAGTAGAGCCAAAACATAGCCACCACTTTTTAACAGCTTCATTACTCTGCGGATCGAGTGCCGCGTCTCTAAGACCTCTGCGCCATAACTGCGCCGCATCTCCTTAACATACTTATTTACATAGGGGTTATGCAGGTCTTTCCCCAGACCGGCTGATTCGCCGTCAAACTCTAGACAGTGCGCAACCAGCAACTCCCAACAGCATATATGAGCTGACAGAAGTATGGCTCCCTTGCCTCGCTTTTTCGCAGCTTTTATATGTTCTATCCCCTCAAACTCAAAGTGCTCCTTGTAGTTAGCAGAGTTGAAGGTCGGCATCCGCACATAATCAAAAAGCGTCAGCCCAAGGTTATAGAAAACCTCTTTAGACATCTTGAGTATTTCTTCTTCAGTTTTGTCCGGAAAGGATAACGCGAGGTTCTTTTGTGTTATTTCCCGGTGTTTCTTATCAAGCTTGAACGCCAATCGCCCGAGTTTCACGCAAAAACACCTTGAGAGCGCCAAAGGGAGGCTTCTTAACGCGAATAGAATAGTTTTGAATAACAGATAACCTATATAATCAGAGCGTTTGCTCTTTTTCTTTTTTGCCATTTATTTTTAGTGTTCAAACATATCATCAAAGTCTAACGGCTTCAATAAAACATCGAGGCTGTAGAGCTTGATCGTACTTGTCCTGCTCCATTCCAAGTCAAATTTTACGAGGTCTTTTTCTGTAGTCAGCATCAGATCAGCGCTAGAGTCATGCGCTCGCTTGACTATTGTAAGGTAATCATCGATATCATAGCTGTGATGATCCTTGTACTCTATCTGCTCGCAGATGAACCCGCCAAGGCGCGTGATTATTTCATAAAAGTAGTTCGAGTCAGCAAGCGCGGAGAACACCAGCACCCTCCTGCCTGAAATATACTCGATATCCTTATGCTCGCCACCACAACTGGTAAGCCCCACAGTATTGTAGCTACAAAAAAAAGTATGCCGCTCGCCACCATTCTCCATCACCTTAGCGATTATATCCTTGCTCTTCTTGACACCTTTGTTTATCAGAATGACATCCGCACGCTCAAGCGCTGACGGCGGCTCCCTCAGTATACCGCCAGGCAACAGCTTGCCATTACCAAAACCGACATTACCGTCAAACGTGACAATATCAAGATCACGCTCAAGCTTAAAGTGCTGAAACCCATCATCAAGTATGCAGACATCCGGCTTATATTTTTCCACCGCGAACAGACCAGCAGTGTAGCGGTTCTTCCCGACTATCACCGGGATTCCGATAAGCTTTTTCGCCATCATATACGGCTCATCACCCGCCATCTCAGAGTCAGAGAGCACCTCTTTATCATTTGAGACCTCAAGGATTTTTTTCGAGTTCTTCCCCTTATATCCCCGGGACAACACACACACCTTATAACCGTGCTTTTGCAACAGCTTCGCGATATATATCACTGTCGGTGTCTTACCGGTACCGCCAACGGTTATGTTCCCCACTGAGATAACAAACGCGTCGATCGAGCGCATCTTCAGTATATCCTTGCTGTACAAGGCTTTACGGAGACTCACGGCGGCGCCGAAGAGTTTTGAGAACATGTGTATCGGTGAGATATCCGGCATAGCGGTAGTCTCACCGAATCCGGGCATTCCCGGCTGTAGTATGTCAGTATTGTTCATTTAGTTTATGAGTTTCAGTTATTTATCCATACAGCATTTCTGTTCCGCCGGGATCACGCAGATAAACGATAATCCCTCGTCACCGGCAACAAAATTGTGTTTCTCGTTCGGCTCAATGTAAAGCGCCGTACCCGGTGTAATAGCGACATCGTCATTCTCACGCCGTACGTTCCCGCTACCAGAGAGAACATAAACCTCATGCTCCCATGCGTGCGTATGAAACGGTGTGTGCCCGTTCGGCGCGACATCAAACACCCTAAGCGCGAAATTCGGTGCGCCGTCTTCTGCTGACACCATCACGCGTAACGAAACACCCTTCAGCTCGTCACTCTCCATCACCTTCGCGGTCACGTCGTCTTTATGTATGATCTTCATCTAACCTCCTATCGTAATGAAACAAGCCCAAAATAACCACTCATTTTTTAATTGGAGTGAATTTCCGGCTTCATGCTAACCTAATGATTGAGGCGTCACGCCGCCCCCACCTCAAAAAAGTCAACAAATCGATTTTAAAGCAATATACCCCATTTCATAAAAAATTTCAATTTTTTTTATCTTGAGCGATAAAACCTCGGTTTAACTCTGCTTTTTGAACTATGCGCATATTGCGGGTTTATGAATCAGCCGTAGAACAAAGGCATTACTTATTTACATTAAACTCAATAACTGTCAAGGAATGCTTATTGATCTTCAACGTGAATGAAGCAGAAGCGTTATTTATTATAGACTCTGTAATCACCACATTATTCGGGTTATCTTCATTGTGCGCGTTCAGAGAAGAAGCGTTCAGCTCATAAAGTTTTGCTCTACTCCTGGGGGAAAAATTATTTATCACAATATCCGCGGTTATATCTTTGTCAACCTCACGGTTAATAACCATTAAATAGAGTTTATCCCCTCTTTTTGAGGCTATTGCTTTTAGGCTCGGTATGTTTTGTTCGGGCGGCCAATCAAAGTAAGGTTCCCACCTGACCTGATTTGTGTTGAAGGTAGAGCCGGTAACTTTTGTTTCTACGATCAAGTCCCCAAAATAATTAGTGAACATTTTTTGTACATAAAAATTTGGTCTTTTAATCAGCGACTTATTATTCTCTTTCCACACCCTTATCATACCCCACTTCGTTTGTGGCTCCATAAGACCGAGGTTCCAGCTCGATATAAAGGTATCATAATTATTGTTTAACAAATAAATAGTGTAATCGGCGAGATATAACGCTCCTCCCAGAGAACCAGCCGGACCGCTGAATTCGTCCATAATAACTTCTGCTTTGATATTATGTTTTTCGATAGTACTTCTGTGCATCTCTGCCTGTCCATAATTACCTTTCATGTAACTATAGCCCATAACATAGCGCCACTCATCCATACTAAGGTAATCAACCTCCGCGCCATTATTTTTTACACCATAGCTGTAATCATGAAAAGTGACAAAATCTACATAATCTTTAATCAGGCTCAACACATTACTGTTATAATCGAGTAGCCCTTTATACTTCGATACAGCTCCATTTTTGAAATATCCCCTCGGAAAAGCATCGTTCACAAGGTTGTGCCCTATCCGCACAGAGGGGTCAGCCTGCTTCATCGCGTTATAAAACGCTATATGCTGAGACGCTATCTGCTCTATACTCATACCCTTCCAAAAGTAATTTGACCATAACTCATTGCCTAACACAAAGTACTTGACGTTATACGGTTTTGGATGACCGTTTTTTGCCCGCAGTCTTCCGAATGCGGTAGTTTCTGGATCATTTAAATAATGAACCAGGTCAGCGCCGGTTTTTGGGGAGAGGTTAACTTTAATCGTAGCTAAATCCATACCGTCATAGATTTCTGGACCAAGCAGAGTAGTGAATATCGTTGGTATTCTTATAGAAATTTCAGGCGGTGCGTCTAGCCGCTCGAAGAAACGCAAGACATCATCATAATTTTTGTTCAGCGGTTTATTATATGATGGATCAGACTTAGTCAGGTTATAAGCTTTTTTACCCAGTGGGTCACTCGTGATACCTAAGCGTTTTAGTGTATCGATGTAGTACAAGCGATTAGAAAACTCACCGGTACTCTCCGGGTAAAAAGGCAGGCCAAGCATCGTGTTCTGTATATTGATAAACCCCGGCTTGAGCTCATTCAAAAGAGCCAGTAGTTTCGGGTCATTTAAATTCTCAGGTTGTTTCCAATGCTCTCTGTATAACGCCCCCATACTGACACCAAACATATTTTTCTTTAGGGTCGTGACCTGTTTTGCGGCGTCAACGTTAATAACGGCTTTGTCAGCGCCAGCCCGCACGGTGTTGGAGGATACAAGGAGGCTAAGCGATATAACGAACAGCGCGACAAATACTCTGGATATTATTATTTTTACAAAACTATAGTTATATAACATTACCTGTCCTTAGAAAGCATAGTAAATTTTTCTTCGTACTCAGCGACGATTTTCCGCGCCGAATATTTTTGACCTTCATTGCGGGCTTTATCAGCCAGCCTTTCGCCGAGTTCTTCATCTTCAAGAACGCGCGACATAGCCTTTGAGAGCGCCACATAATCACCCACAGGAGCCAGCAGACCATTGACGCCGTCTGTAATCATTTCCGCCACTGACGGACACGCGCAGGCGACCACCGGGGTAACGCACGCCATCACCTCTATCATAGCCACGGGCAGCCCCTCATGAATCGACGACATGACAAACAGCCTTGACTTTTTAATATAGGCGTATGGGTTTTTGACGAACCCTGCCAAATCGACCGAATCGCTTAACCCCAGCTCATCAATAAGCGCCTCAAGCTCTGCTCTTTTCTCACCTTCCCCCAAAATAATAAGTCTGTAGTTTCCCTTTTTTCGCGATTCCGCAAAAGCTCTCAAAAGGGTGGGGAAGTCTTTTTGCCGGTGAAGCCTGCCCACGCTCACAACCACCGGTATGTTGTCCTTGAACCACGGGTGACAAGGGTCTTGAGCAGACAACTGTTCTATCTTTTCAATATCCATCGGGTTATGGATAATACTCATCAAGTCAGAAGGTGTATTGAAGTTTTGCACCATATCTTTACGCATCGTATCAGAAAGGATTATTATACTATCCGCCATAGGATATATTTTGCGCATCAAAAGGCGTTTCCCCCACGGAAACCTTTCTCCTCCTAAAAACATGGTCATAACATTCTGAATCTCAACAACAACAGGCGCGTTTGATTTAGAGGTTTTTTGGGCAAGTAGAGTAATTACATTAGCATACCAGAGGATGCTGAAAATAACCTGAGGACGCTCTTCAGAAAGAACCCGCCTTAATTTGTTAACAAGTGAGATAAAATCGAATTTGTTTTTTTTTCCGAGAGTTATTACCCTGATATCATCAGGAATCAAGTCCATATACTCACCTTTTGCCTCAAACAAAACCAGCACCGGTTCAAATATATCTCTGTTAAAATGCTCTATCAGCGTAAGCATCGCCTTCTCGGCTCCGCCACCAACAAGAGAGGGAACTACACATATTAGTTTATTTTTTTTTGATTGTGTCATTTTTTAGTCCATGTCAAAGTCGCTGTCAGCCAAAGAAAGGTGCCAAGCGTCTTGGTTATAAAAGTTTTTATAAGGGCACTGACCGATAGCCGGATAAATAGGATCCGGGACGTTCTTACTCGAAAAACCAGCCTTGCGCAATACATCTATTGAAAAAGCGGGCGACCCATAAGCGCGTACAATCGTCACCTTCTTTTTACAGAAAATATTTTCGGCAGACTTCAGCAAAAACTGAAAACAGGTAGCGTCTTCCTTTTTCGCCAAAATATCCACCACCCT
>JAJRXV010000203.1 GCA_024276115.1 Deltaproteobacteria bacterium | reverse complement strand
ACCAAGAGCGATGGTAGGCGTTGATATAAAGGGAACCCTGTCGGTACTCAGCAGGTTCAAGCTGGTCGATATCAGCAATAAAGGGGCTAAACTAAAGATTCCTCAGCGGCTTTCTATTGGTAGTATTTATAAGGTCAGGTTCGTTAAAGGCGATAATGAGAATAACTCTATCGTGTTGCGCTGTAAGGTTGTAAGAAGTGATTTCCTGAAAACAGTGTTTGGTCGGAAGGGCGAGCCGATTCCACTTTTCTCGGTAGGTGTCAGATTTATTGAATTAAACGATGATCTGATACAAGAGCTTAAGCTGTTTATCGCCAAAGAGGAAGTCAGGTCAAGAATGACTCAGGCTACTAAAGGTTTTATAGAACCTTAATCATAAAAAAAATTGGTGATTATGAATAAAAGACGAGATGATAGAGCAGATATAAATTTTGAGGTAAACGGCTCTTTAGTCGTGGACAACTCGTTCAGCTTGTTAAATATCAGTGACAGTGGCGCGTTAATCAGGATTCCCCAGAAGCTTACATTAGGTAACCTGTACCATTTAAAATTCGAATTCATAAATCATAATACTACTATCCAACTTAAACTAAAAACAAAAATTGTTCGTGAACATTTAGTCGGTTATGGCAGGAGCTCACTGAACTCAAAAATACCTCTCTATGAAGTAGGTTTAAGCTTTTTTGATACTTCTAAAGAGGATATCAAAAAACTAAAGCTGTTTATCGCTAAGGAAGAGCTGGACAAAAAGAAATATATAAACGGCTAATCCCTTTCTCGCTTACTGGTTTTATTAGTCACAAAATTCAAACGCCATTGGTGGTCTGATATGGAATACCTATTCAAAATGCGGGAAGTTATAACCGAAGAATTTTTCAAGATGTGGTGGTTTATACTTCTCGCGATATTCATCGCCGCACTAATCAAAACATATAAGCTGGACTTGAAGTTGCGCGATCATCTTAACACGACTGGTGGCTCAATGGGTATACTACTTGCTGTTTTAGTAGGTGTATTCAGCCCTCTATGCTCATGTGGTATCCTTCCGATCGCCATCTCCCTAAGCGCTGCCGGTGTGACAATACCGATTATCACCGCACTTCTGATAACATCACCGATCATGGGGCCAACAGCGTATATTCTTACTGAAGGTGGGCTTGGCACAAAATTTGCAATACTAAAATTTGTAACCGCGGTGCTCATGGGTCTCTTCGCGGGATTCTTCACCCAGTTTCTGGTGAATAAAGGCATTTTATCCAGTACCAGTTTTAAGCTTAAAACAAAAAAACATGAAGATGGCTCTTTACAAACCGCATACGAGATAGCATGTGACAACGACCTTGAAATACCGACTATGACAGTCGTTCCGCGCGCCAATAAGTTTCTTTTCTTCTTAGATCGAGTGCGAGATGTTGGTGGGTTTATGATAAAGATGCTTTTGATAGCGTTCTTTTTCGAGGCTTTGCTGTACGCTTTTGTTCCGGCTGAGTCGGTGATTTTTCTTGTCGGAAAAGACGGATTTTTGTCGATATTACTAAGTTCTATCGTCGGATTACCGCTTCCGCTTAATCAGGTATCAATAATACCGCCACTCGCGAAGTTACTTGACTTTGGTATGAGCGAATCAGCGGCGTTAACATTACTCATTGCAGGACCGGTAAGCAGTTTCCCGGCAATGATCACATTGTATGCTATGTTTGACAAAAAAGTGTTCTTCAACTATATTTTTGTAAGCTTGTTTGGCGCTATTATAATAGGTTATACTTATTTATTGGTGAGTAATTATTTTATGTTGTAAATATTATGTAAATAATTTGTAACTTTTATAAATTGAAATAGTAATAATTTTTAATAGGAATAAAATATGGTTTGATAAAAAGTGGAGAATTAAAAGTAGGTGGGGTAATAATAATTAATAAGCTTGACATAATAAGTCCTTTTTTATATTATGTTAAAAAATCATAAGTATACTTATGGTGAATATGAATATATTGCTATGTTATTATATTAATTTAATTTTTTTTTGAAAGGAGATGGAAATGAGATTATTTTTGAGAGTGAGTTTTTTAGTTTTAACACTGTCATCACTTGCGTTCGCAGGTGCCAGTTTTACGGATTTTGGCACTATGAAGAATGTCAATGACGATGGAAACGGTAAAGGTATTGCTTTTGCGGACATTAACAATGACGGTTTCGCTGATATGTATGTATCAAACAAAAGTGGTGCTAACAAGCTTTTATTGAACAATGGTGATGGTACATTTAAGGACATCACAAAGACAGCGGGCGCTGGCATTGCTGACGCTGGTTTCTGCATGGGTTCAGTTTTTGGCGATATCGACAATGACGGACTTGTTGACCTTTATGTTCCTAAGGGCGGAAGAGACGAGATCAGCTCAAACAGACTCTTTAAGAACCTTGGTGATGGCAAGTTTTTAGACATTACTGACAAAGCAAGTGTGGGTGGTAAAGACTTCTCATACAGCGCTACAATGGCTGATTATGACAATGACGGCTTTTTGGACATATATGTTGCTAACTATGGTCCCGGCGCGAAAAACATCCTTTATAAAAACAATGGTGATAGCACATTCACTGACGTGACAGACAGCGCGAGCGTTGGCGATAAGTCATGGAGCTGGGGTGCGGTATTCGCTGATGTAAACAACGACGGCAACGTTGACCTCTACGTCATCAATGGTAGAGACTTAGGCGGACAGCCTAACAAGTTATATGTAAACAATGGCGATGGTACTTTCACAGAGAAAGCAAAACTCGCTGGTGTTGCTGACGCTAGTTGGGGACTTGGCGCTTCTTTCGCTGACATCGATAACGACGGTGATCTTGACCTTTTCGTATCAAACTATGTTGGAACAAACAAAATGTACTTAAACGATGGTACTGGTAACTTCTCAGACATCTCTAAGTCAGCTAAGCTTGACAGCGATAGCTGGGGTAAAGGTCCCGCGTTTGGCGATATCAACCATGACGGTTATGTAGACCTTTACGAAGGTGACTGTAAGGTTGCTAACAAACTTTATATCAACAATGGCGACAACACATTTAAAGATATCGCTTCTGACATTCCCGGTCTCTCATGTGACAAAGTAAGAACAAAGGCTACAGCATTCGCTGACATCGACAACGATGGCGACCTTGATCTTTATGTTGTTAACTGGGCAGCTCCTAACAAGCTCTTCATCAATGAGCAGAATGACAAAAAGTTCATCCAAGTTAAGCTTACAGGAGTTACAAGTAACGCTGACGCTATCGGCTCAAAAGTAAGAGTATTAAAAGACGGCAAGCTCATTGCTTACAGAGAGCTCCAAACTGCTTCTGGCTTCTGTTCTCAGAACTCAAAAGTATTACACTTTGGTTTGGATGACGCGGTATCATACGACATCGAAGCTACATTCCCAAGCGGTAAAATAGCTAAGGTGACAAATGTTTCAACTGGTCAGATCATTGAGATCAAAGAGCCTGTTGATACTGAAAAAACTGTATCTTCTTTACAAGTAAAGTAAAGTCGGTTATATGATAATCTGAAAAAAGGCTGTTAATTTAACAGCCTTTTTTTTTACCTACTTTTCGGGGATCAAAGCTACTATGAAAAAAAATGTAATATTCCTTTTTATCTTTATGTTGTTACTACTGTCTGCCTGTGCGGGTTCAAAGCATTTTCGCGTTACCGGTAAAGTCGCGCTCGAAAAGAAGCCACAACCGAACATTGAGTTGCTAGCTTTCAAATCGCAAACTATGCTTGATTTCAAAAAGCCGGATTTCACAGGAAAGACTGATGAATCTGGTAACTACAGCATGACCTTCCCAGGGGAGGGGGAGTATTACATCACCGCTAAGACGGATAAAAAAGACGCGAAGGGTGTTGAACTTTTTGCGTTTTATGGCAGGAATCCACTATTCGTCCCAAAAGTTGGCGTCACGAATATCAACTTAAATCTTCAGAAAGTAACAAGCGATATTAAGTTCGCTAAGGCTGAACAATCCGAGATAAAATGTGTTCTGACGCACAATGGCGAGCCTCTATCAGGTGTAACTGTTTATGTAGCGGTCGATCTTAACGAGGGAATGCAAACAAAAGGCTTTGTCCAGTCTGACCTTTCGGACGAAAAAGGGGAGACTATAATCCCGGTTGACAAGGGGACGTACTACCTCACCGCGCGTAAGAGGATGAAAGGTATGTTCGGACCGATGAAGGCGGGTGATCTGATTGGTTTCTTCCACAAAAATCCGCTTGTAGTAAGTGAAAAAGGAATTTATACGATAAACATGGAGCTAGTGGAGATACCGAAAAAGAAAAAGGACGACACACCAGAGGAAGCTAAGACCATAATCTCTGGTACTGTCCAAAATGAGGATGGTAAGCCGGTGAAAGGGATATGGGTTTGCGCGTACAAAGACCAACAGATGTTCGGTAAGCCGCTCCTCATATCAGAAAAAACAGACGCCACCGGAAAGTATAAACTATATCTGCCGAAGGGTGACAAATACTACGTCGCCGCGCGCAATACGCTCGGTGGGCCACCGAACCCGGGTGATCTGCATGGCAACTATAGCGGCAGCGACGATAACTCGGTGTCACTCAAAACCGGTGAGAAGATAGACAAAATAGACATTACAATTATGGAGATGTGGTAGCCGCTAGCGCCGACTATTACTCCCATAAAGAGTACCATTCTTCGTACTGATTATAGACCCAATAGGTAACCTCTCTATGAGTTCGCTTTCGTTTGGCAAAAAGTACCGGTCTACCCCACTAAAGTATACTATAACTGCATTACCTGCTTCAATCTCACCTTTTATATTCGCGATCTGACCGGTGTAATTTTCGTTTTCAAGCTTTGCGGTCGCATTTATCTTTGGTGGAATACTAGCCGCGGGGATACCGGTGAGGAAATAAACAGCCGCGCGATCGTTTGAGTATACTCTTATATTTGGCGGAAACGTTTTCAACTTATCAAGAAATTTGAAGTTTCCCCCCTGCTTATTCCGCCACTTTACGCTGGAGTAACCTTCCCCAAAATTGTGCATCTTAACTCCCCAGCTTACTGCGCTTGATGAGTATGAAAATATAAATACCGCGCAAAAAGCTATCAGTAGCGGTTTGAGTTTCCGATTAGCTTCTTCAGTAATGAAAATATTGTGTATCAGGCAAACCGATAAAATCAATGCAAGAGGGAACACCGGTGCGAGAGTTCGAGTGTTGAAGTTTGTCTCAGCGTCTACCAGGCAGATAACAGAGATGAAAAAAACTGTATATATAACGAGAAATACGATTATATTGAATGGTAACGTCGCGAATGGCTTTTCATCTTTAAGCGTCTGCTTGAATATGCTTTTAGCCCGAAACTTTTTAACGCCTAAATAAATAAAAACTGTAAACACTCCAATAAAAAACGCTAACATTACGATTTCATAAGTTAAAAAGATTTTTTCAGTTCGCAAAGATAAGCCCGGCGCTAACCATGTCGCGACGGCATACGTTGTCCCGCGCAGGAATTTATTAAAATCAATCATGTGGAATGTCAAAGTCCGTCCGGTGGCGTTGTCGGCGATCAACATGTTTCTGATTATCCAGAGCGTTACTGGTAATGAGCTTATCAGGCTGTAAATGATAGTATTTTTTATTTTTTTTGGGAAGTTGACCTTATCAAACAAGATTATGGTTATAAAACCGGTCGCGATGAGAGGCGCGCCGGCGTATCGTGTGAAAAAAGCGAGTCCAGCCGCGATTGACGCGTAAATGAGCGTTGATAACTTTTGCGTATCTAAATATTTTGTCAGCTGAAGCATCCAAAGTAGCGTGAATAGGATGAAGAGTGGTTCTGACCACGCCATCGAGTGGATGGACAACATATTCACAGAGGTCATCGTAAGGATCGCACCGATCAGAGCCACCCAAAATGAGCCGGTGTAACGCATCAGCATGAACCCGACCAGAAATATAGCCCCAGCGAAAACAAGAGCGTGAAGCCATCTTGCCGCATCAATCGGATCAGCGCCAGAAACCAGTCCACTTAACGCGACCGCCAAAGTAAACATAGGCGGTGTCTTCGTCATTGGGCGTGTTTCCCCGACTGCGTGTGACATGACGAGTCCATCGCCCCTTAGCAGGTGTCGCGCGCTACCGATGTATGTGGCGGAATCCGGTGAAGTACCTATCCCCCACTTATTTGTAGCTATAAGAAGGATCGCGGCACCGATGATAGCGACGACAATTATGGCGATTAAAGCGTATCTCGATTTTTTATCAGGCATCTCTTCTCCATGAAGCAGAATGTAAGACTTTTTCATATTATGAGAAAGCATAGGTAATGTCAAGTTAAGGTTGTGTAAAGTATTTTTAGAAAAATATTAAAAAAATACTTGTTGACAGAGAGGATATAGGATATAGAATATAACTTATGACAGATTATTATAAAGCATTGGACGTAAACAAAAACGCCAAACCAGATGAGATAAAAAAGGCATTCAGGAAGCTCGCCAGAAAGTACCACCCTGATGTTAATCCGAACAACAAAAACGCCGAAAAGAAGTTTAAGGAAATATCGGAGGCGTATGAGGTTTTAAGCGATCAGAAGAAACGCACCGACTATGACAGTGGTGGTGATGATTTTGTACGTAACTTCCACCGGTCGCAACAGGGTTCAGGGTCCCGGTCGCAGTCCTTCAGCTATGAAGATATTTTCGGTGGTGGCTATGAGGATGTTTTTGGCGACTTTTTTACCGGTAACCGTAGTGGCTCTCGTTTTTTCACTGAGCAGAAACAGCGCGGCAAGGATTTATACTACCACCTAGATATTACTTTTATAGAAGCTGTCAAGGGCGCGAAGAAGATTATCGCGTACGAGCATGAGGGTAAGCGGGTGGAGTTGAAGGTTAATATACCACCAGGGATCGACAGCGGTCAGAAGATACGGCTGGCAGGGAAGGGTGGACTTGGAGTCAAAGTCGGCAAGCCCGGAAACTTGTACATAGTGCCTAACATACTCCCTCACAAAATATTCACACGTGATGGCAAGAACTTGTACAGTAAACACAGGCTCTCCATAACTCAGGCGGTTCTTGGTTCACGCATAACTGTGCTGACTGTGGATGGCAGTGTTGTTATGACTATACCTCCAGGGACGCAGAATGGTCAGAAGTTCCGGCTGGCAGGGAAGGGTGTGGTGTCGGCGAACGATCCGACTCCGGGGGATCAGTATGTGGAGGTATTAGTTGATATCCCCAAAAATATTTCCCATAAGGCGAAGGAGTTGTTTGAACAATTAGAAAAAATAATTTAAAAATTTTGCTCAATGATTTTTCGCTGGTACTGATATTCGCTTTCATTGGCGGCATAATGGTAGCGTCTATCCTGCAACCATCATTAAATACACAACCCTACATCGTTGGGGGCTTAATACTCTTTTCTTGTTCATCTTTCTATATATATTTTTTTAGAGATAAGCGGTTTTTTAAAGTAATATTTACTATAACAATATTTCTTGCCAGCTTTGTCTACCTTCAAGCCCGCTCTGACCTAGGTAAACAATACACTGTCGGTGATTACGCGTCTGATAAAAATCTGCTGATAGAGGGCATTATCAGTAGCCCTGTAAAGCGTGATGACAGGGGTGGAGTGAAGTTTGAATTGAGCAAATGCGTAGTTACGAGAGCTGGCGTAAAGTTTGTCACAACTGGTAATATACAGGTCATCGCTAGGAAAATCAGCCATGCGTTGGAGTATGGAGATCTTATTGAGTTTCAGGCGCGCCTGAGAATTCCGACGAATAGTAAAAATCCCGGCGCGTTTGACTACATAAGTTACTTAAAACGTCGTGGAATCTACGCTTTGGCGAGTATATACAAAGATGATAAGATAGTGAGTCTGACCAAAAGTCACAAAACGGGTATGATGTATTATGTCAATCGCCTGCGGAAAAGGACGAATGATTTCATTTATTCCAGAGGTAAGTCGATAAACAAATATATCATCTCGGCTCTGCTCTTCGGCAACTCAAGGCAGATAAATAAGTCTGCGCACGACCTGTTTGTGAAAACTGGTACATCACATATTTTAGCGATATCCGGCTTGCACATGGGTGTCATCTCGCTATTTATCTACTACCTGTCGATATTTTTCCTAAAGCGGGGGGAAAAGTTCACACTCAAGCATAATATCATAAAAATCGCTTATTCAATCACTTTTTTCTCGCTGATATTTTACTCTCTGCTTGTAGGTATGCGGGTATCTTCGATACGGGCGGTCATAATGATCGGGGTGTACATACTAGCGCTTCTTTTTGACCGGGCGCAAAACACGCTACGGACTATGTTCGTCGCGGCGTTTTTTATACTGCTCGCGTTTCCGGGCTCACTGCGCGATGTGTCATTTCTACTTTCCTTCACCGCGGTGTTCGCGATATTGTACTTTTATCCCAAGATCGGCAGTAGAATCGACAGCTATTTTGAGCTAAGCAGTAGCAACTATTTTAGGAAAAGGAGTTTGTTGCAGAGTGTGCTAAAATCTATCATAGTCGTTTTCGTATTGTCATGTGTTATCAACCTGCTTATCTTACCAATAATAATGTACAACTTTAACTATGTAACCCTTACATCGCCACTAATAAACGCGATAACAATACCTATCTACAGCCTTTTTGTAATACCTATGAATTTTGTGATATTCTTCTTCTCGCTTTTCTACCCTGCGGTTGGCGAGTTTTTTCTGCATCTGAATGAAGACGTGATACGCTGGACGTATTATACGTTGAAATTCTTGAATGAGCATATAAACTATTCATTTTATACGGTGACTCCTACCCCCCTTGAAATCGCTCTTTATTTTTTGCTGGTGTACTCTATCTTCAAAGCCAGGGAGCGTACGTTCAGGATCAGCGCGGTTATTTGCGCGCTACTGCTACTGGCAAGCGGATATTACTACAATGTAAAACCATACTCTGACAAAAATATTCTTACTGTAGATTTTATTGATGTTGGACAGGGGGAATCATCGCTGATAACCTTTCCAAATGGTAAGAGGATGTTGATAGATGGCGGTGGGAGCAGGTGGAAATCGCGTTTTGATGTCGGACGTGATGTTGTGGCGAAATACCTTTGGAAGCGCCGAATAAATAAAGTGGATTACATTTTGAGTACCCACCCCCACCCGGATCATATCAATGGTCTGTTTTTTATCGCCGAGAATTTTTCACCCGAAAAGATTTTTATTGGTAAGTATGATTACGATAAGAAGATATACAAGAACTTTTTGAGAAAAAACAGTGAAAAAATAGAGTATCTCGGTTCTATGAACAGCAAGCTTGAAATAGGTGGCGCTAAAATCACTATATTGAAATACGATCAGAGCGGAGTGAGGAGCAGAAGTATTGATGTAAATCGTTCGTCGATTATAGTTATTGTAGAACAGAGCGGAAAGAAAATACTCTTTACCGGTGACACTGACAGTGTGATTGAAGCGCGGCTTATAGCGAAGGGGGAGGAGCTTGATTGCGACGTACTTAAAGTGGCGCACCACGGTAGTCGCACATCGACGTCAGATGGTTTTCTTGAGGTTGCCTCTCCGAAGTACGCAGTGATAAGCGTTGGAGAGAACAATTACTTTCACCTTCCAGCAGAGGAAACGGTCGCACGATTGGTGGAGAATGGCGTGAAAATATATAGAACTGATCGTGATGGTCTGATAACTCTGAAAGTGTCTGATGGCGAGATGTCGTTTTCAACTATGGTTCCCTAGCAGCTTACCCCTGTGGTACAGCCGTAGAGAATTTTGTATTTGAAAAAAACTGGTAGACAAAAAAAACCGGTTAAATTATTATTAATATGATTAAAAAATAAGGTGTGTATTATGAGCATTTTGATAGTTGATGATTCTTTTGAAAGCCGGTTGATGTTGATAACGGCGCTGAAAAAAAATGGATTCCCTTCAGATGATTTGATTGAGGCGGACTCTGGGGCGAGCGCGTTAGAGCTACTTGGCATAACCTCAGAAAATAAAATATCTAAAGAGATCAAATTGATATTGATGGATGTGATGATGCCGGGTATTTCTGGTATTGAGCTGATAAAGATGATAAAAAAAGAGAAGAGGTTTGTCGATGTCCCCATAATAATGGTAACGGCGAATACCACTGACAGTAGCCTCGAGACTGCGTTTGAACTTGGTGCGGTCGATTATGTGACAAAAACCGTACAGTAAGGTTGAGCTCTTAACGAGGATCAGATCGGCGTTGCGTTTAAGACGTGAGATGGTCAGGCGGATGGAGTTGACCCACCAGCTTTCTGAGGCGAACCAAAAACTTGAGCGGTTGACTATGTTAGACGGATTGACCGGAGTGACTAACCGTCGTCATTTTGATAAATTGATGATTAAAGAGTGGCGTCGTGCGCAACGGAACAAGTTCCCAATAAGCTTGATAATGATCGATATTGATTACTTTAAGAAGTACAACGATACTTACGGTCACTTAAAAGGCGATGATTGTTTGAAGAAGGTTGCAAAAGCTCTGATATCTTCTGCTAGACGTTCAGCTGATTTTGTTTCACGGTATGGTGGTGAGGAGTTCGCTATAACCCTTCCCGCGCTAAAAAACGATGCTACGGTTACAGTTGCCAAAAGAGTAAGGTGCGAAGTGGAGCGGATGAAGATATATCATGAAAAATCTGATATAAATAAGTATGTTACAATAAGCCTCGGTGTAGCTACAATTATACCAGTGATGTCAATGGAGCATGAAGTATTGATTCAAGCCGCGGATAGAGCGTTGTATATGGCTAAAAACGCTGGACGAAACAGAGTCGTCGCAACTGAATATGATTATAATGCTTCACATAATGACTACGGTAACATCGACAAGTGTTAGCTTTTATTGAGGTAGATTACGACGCATGATATTACGAAACAGCTTCCTCGCGAGATCTATTGGGATGATAACGCTCGCTAGAGCGATTACGTAGAGCCATTCATTCAACGTCAACCCAACTGTACGCAAGAAGTCGCCACCCAAATATGTGAACGTGATCTGCACCGCGAAGATAAGGAATACGATGCCTAAAAAACCTTTATTCTCGGTAAGGTTTTCAAATAGGTTGAGGCTATCAGTACGGGCGTTAAACTTGTTGAAGTTGTTAAGGAATATGAAGAACGCGAAAAAACCTGTCAAAAAAGCTTTGTCATTATGAAAAACCTCTTTTATCGGTGGATAAACCAAAAACGCGATACTGAGCGTTGCTATGGAGATGCCGCCAGTCAGTATCGCACCCCACATATCTTTATTGATGATGTTTTCGTCGCGTCTTTTTGGGCTTTCCTTCAAATATCTGTCGAGCGCCGCTTCACCACCGAACGCTAATGCCGCGAGCGTATCCATAACGAGGTTCACCCAGAGGAGCTGGATCATCGTAAGCGGTAGATCGAACCCGAAAAACGGTCCTAAAAACGCTATGAGTATCGCGGCGATATTGACAGTAAGCTGGAATACGATGAACTTTCGGATAGAATTATAGATAGTCCTGCCATAAAGCACAGCTTTTGTTATCGATGAAAAATCATCGTCATATAGCACTATGTCACCCGCCTCCTTGGCGACCTCAGAGCCGCTACCCATAGCGAAACCGACATCCGCCTTGTGCAACGCCGCGGAATCGTTGACACCATCACCGGTCATACCGGCGACGAGCCCAAGTTCCTGCGCTATCGTTACCAGGCGGCTTTTGTCTGTCGGTAGCGCTCTCGCGACGACCCGCAACCGTGGTATGATTTCTTTTAGCTTTTCGTCAGAGTATCGGTTTAGCTCCTTTGATGTTATGATGATGTCGTCGTTAGACTTCAGTAGCCCTACGTCCCTCGCTATTGCGACCGCGGTCTCCTTCTTGTCACCTGTTATCATAACGACGTGGATGCCCGCGTCGTGCGCCTGCTCGATCGCGGTAATAGATTCATCTCTCAACTCGTCACGCAGACCGATTATACCTACGAGTGTTCTGGGGCGCTCGTCAGTGAGGTCATCGATATTCTCACCAGTGGAAGTCGCCACGGCTATCACCCTCATACCACGGCTTGAGAGCGTATTGATTTCTTGTTCCAGCGTAGTTTTATTGGTGAGGGTGTGGATTTTCTGATTCTCATCATAATATGAATCGCATTTGCCTATGATTATCTCCGGTGCGCCCTTCATGAGAGAAATCATATTGCTATTTTCATCTTTTACGAGAGACGCGGAAAACTTCTTCTGGCTGTCGAAGAGGATATTGTCAAACGCGATTACGCTGGATTTTGCAGAAAGCTCGGTATGGATGTATCGCATAAGCGCCCGCTCAACACGGTTGCCCCCGAAGAACTTTTCTTCTGCCGCCTCGCTGGAGTTTATTACGCATTCGCTACTCTCCTTCAGCGAAAAAGTCAGGAGTGTTCTCAGCTCTTCAGGCAGGGTGTCGTATGTTTTGTACGCTTTGATATCGCCAGAGATAAAAAGCGTGACCTCCATCTGCCCCTTAGTTATGGTTCCGGTCTTGTCCGAAAATAATATATTGAGGCTGCCGGCAGTCTCGATACCGAGCAGTTTTCTGACAAGTATCTTGTCGTTGAGCATCTTACGCATGTTTAATGACAGCACAACAGCTATCATCATCGGTAGTCCCTCTGGTACCGCGACAACGATTATTATTACCGCTAGGATGATCGATGTCATCAGGTCATGGATGAAGGTTTGCCAGTTTGAGAGGTACGCTATGATCTCGACAGTAGCGAAATGATTATCCAGCACTATTTTTTTGAACATGAAAGAGCCCGCGATGAAGGAACCTCCCACGTACCCGAACCTGCTGATAAGTTTAGCTAATTTTAACAGTTTTACTTGTAGGGGCGTTTTGCGGTCGTTCGAGCTGAACTCCATTGCCAGCTTGCCATACAGCGTTTTTTTACCAACGCGCAAGAGTTCCATTACCGCCTCGCCATCTTCGACTACAGCCCCCCTGAAGAGGCTGAACCGGTCAGAGAGGTAAGCGTTCTCCCCGAAGTCAAAGCCGTCAGAAGCTGGCAAGTTCTTAACATGATCGATCTCACCGGTCAGGGAGGCTTGGTTGAGCTTGAGCTTTCCGACGAGGATTGTACCGTCTGCCGGTATTTTGTCACCGGGCTGTAGGAGAACGTGATCACCAACCACCAGCTCGCTTATGTAAACTTCTGATACATCCCCATTTCTGAAAACGTTAACCTTTATGCGAGACGCCTCCCACTGAAGCTTCTGGAAAGAGCTTTCGTTTTTGTACTCAGAGAATGTCGCGACAACAGTCGCGAGTGTAACTGCGATGAATATGCCAACCCCTTCGTACCATTCGGCAAACCCAAAGAAGGCTAGGAGTATTGTGACAGCCAAAGCGACGATAAGTATTATAATGATCGGATCTTTGAGGTTCCTGAGTAGCTTGCTCCAGAGATTTTCTATATCTGGTGGGGGTAGCTCATTAGAACCGTGCTTCGATCTTGAGGCGTTTACCTCTTCGGTTGTTAATCCACTGTAATCATATTTCACGTGCTACTCCTGTCGATTATTCAATATAATATAATGTGTTTTATTATACATTTTTCGTAAAAAAAATGCTAGCAGAAGAGGTTTTTAAAAAAAAGTTTATTTTTGCGTAAAGCAATTAAGAAGGAGAGGGTAGTAAAAACAGATACTTACTGATGACGTGAATTATTATTTGTCTTTGCTGTAATATTTTACTTGACAAAAGCGTGACTTTAAATATAATTATCAACCTTTGGTATTTCTATTGGGGGCCCATAGCTCAGTTGGTAGAGCCACCGGCTCATAACCGGTAGGTCCCAGGTTCGACTCCTGGTGGGCCCACCAACTTAAAAAGGATTAGATGCAATGCTTGTTAAAATGAAAAGGATTATTAAGTCAACGTCTAAGGAAGAATCGTAGACGAAGAAAAATTTCGGGGGTAAAACAGAAATGTTTACCCCCATTTTTTTTAAATGCTTATGAAAATTAAACAGATAATAAACGAAATATTAAGCATCGCGCCTTTAGAGTTGCAACAAGGTTACGACAACAGCGGTTTGCAGGTCGGGAATATCGATCAAGAGGTGAAGAACATAGCTATAACATTAGATGTTGACCTTGGTACAATAACCAAAGCAGTTAAGAAGAACGCTAATCTTATTATTTCGCACCACCCGATGATATTTAAGCCACTTAAGAATGTTTCTACTCGCAACAGTACTGGTAGAAGGATTTTTGACGCGATAAAGAACGATATCTGTATTTACAGTTGCCATACGAATTTTGATAGCGCATTCGGTGGGTTAAACGATATACTCGCGAAAATGGTCGGGGTGGGTAAGCTATCACCGCTAGTCAAACATGAAGATCAAAGCCTCTGCAAGCTCGTTGTATTTATTCCGATCGGTTATGAAAAAAGAGTGAAAGACGCTCTTTTTGCCGCCGGCGCCGGAACTATCGGAGCGTATCTTGACTGCTCTTTCAGTCAGCGTGGTCGTGGTACTTTCGCGGCGCCGCAGGACTCGAACCCGTTCATCGGTGAGAGGGGCAAGGATAACAGCGTAAATGAGACACGGCTTGAGGTGATAATGCGGAAATCTCTGACAGACAAAGCGATTGCGGTTCTTATGAGCGTTCATCCTTATGAGGAGCCCGCGTTTGATATCTATCCTCTGATGGGGGTCGAGCAAAACGCTGGAATAGGGCGGGTTGGTGAACTCAGAGAAAAAACTACTCTGGGTGCGCTGACAGAACTGGTGAAGGATAAACTGAAGATTAAAAAACTGCGATGTGTCGGCAAGGAGAAGTCAAAGGTAAAAAAAGTAGCTATCTGTACTGGTAGCGGTGGTTCACTGATAGGTAGAGTGATCGCGAAAGGCGCGGATGTCTATATAACAGGCGATGTAAAGTACCATGAGGCTAAGCAGGCAGAAGAATCCGGATTGAATATTATTGACGCGGGGCATTTTGCGACTGAGGTGATTTTCACCGATTTTATGAAAAAACACCTGACAAATTTTATCAATGCTAATGGAGTTCTTGTAAAAGTATTTTCTGATAAAGGGAACGACCCATTTGTATATATGTAGTATTAACGTAGTATTGTGTTAGCTATTAACTTAATTTTTCTAGGAGGCAACTTTGGAAGGACAAATCGAACTATTAATTAAAATCCAAGAAGTAGATGATACGATCGGGGAGATTCTTCTGCATAAAGAGACATATCCTAAAATGATCAAAGAGCTTAATAAGACTCTTCAGACTCACAGGGATGAGCTTGACGCCGCGCAAAAAGCGCTTGATGAAAACACTGAAGAAACGAAAAAAATGCAGTCTCAGGCCACGTTGGCTGGCGACCGGATCGAGCGGGTCGAGGGTAAGCTCCCACTTATCAAGACTAACAAAGAGTACCAGGCGCTCAACAAAGAGATCGAGGCTATGCGTAAAGAGATCATCCAGTGTGAGGACAGGGCGATCACTTTGATGGAAGAGGTTGAAGCGCTCAAGAGTGAGGTTGCTGAAAAAGAAGCGGTATTCTCAAAAGAAGATGAGGGGATAAAATCCAAAATAACAGGGTATGAGCGAGAAGTAAGCAAATTTGATGAGAGCGCCGCTAAGCATGAAAGTGAGAAAACAGAACTGGCGGCAGGTGTTGATAAAAAGAACCTGGCTATTTATGAGAAGATTCGCTCAAAAAGAGATGGCGTCGCGATTGTCGCGGCTATCAAAGAAGTTTGTCAGGGGTGCTATATGAACATACCACCGCAGCTTTTTAACCTGGTGCAAAGAAGTTCGGAGTTGAACACATGCCCTAACTGCAATCGAATTCTCTACTGGAAAGCAGAGAGCGAATAAGAGGAATAAGAGGAATAAGAGTTAACAACTATTATGAATGATAACATAAAAGAACAAATATTGCTGACTCTCGCGGAGACATTAAGTTTTGCAAAGGTCAGAAAAAAGGTCCCCGGGGCTGATGATCTTGCGATAAAAGAGACGCTTTTAGAGGCTTCTCGCGCGTTTATAAAGCCCCCTGCTACAAAGCCACGACCTGCCGCTACTTCTTCGGATCAAAAGGTCGAGTCGCTTATCATATATACTGACGGCGCGTCTAAGGGGAACCCAGGGATCGCGTCCGCGGGCGTGGTAATAAAGGATGAGCATGGCAACAACATAGCGCTTATCAAGAAATATCTCGGAGTGATGACCAACAACAGCGCTGAGTATCAGGCGCTTTTGATAGGACTCGCTGAGGCAGTAAGACGCGATTGTCGTAAGATCCAGATATTCATGGATTCTGAGCTTATCGTTAAGCAGATAAAAGGGCAATACCGTGTCAAAAATGAGAATCTCAAACCGATGTATCTCGAAGCGATAAAGTTTTTGAAAAAAATCGGTAAGTATGATATAGTTCATATTGTGAGGAGTAAGAACAAGCTTGCTGACAGCCTCGCTAATGAGGCTATAAAAGAGCATCTCTCGTCTTAAGCGAAACAGGTGATCGCCGCCGGCTTTTTTGCCGGGGGAGGAAAGTCCGAACTCCACAGAGCAGAGTGCCGGGTAACGCCCGGTGGGGGCGACCCCAAGGAAAGTGCCACAGAAAATATACCGCCTGCTTGCAGGTAAGGGTGAAAAGGTGAGGTAAGAGCTCACCAGCAGTCCGGGTAATCGGGCTGGCTCGGTAAACCCCACTCGTAGCAAGACCAAATAGGGAAGCGTTAAGAGTTGCTCGCTCGTGCTTTCGGGTAGGTCGCTAAAGGTTGCGGGAGACCGCCGCCGTAGATGAATGATCACCACCTTACACTCGGTAACGGTTGTAAGGAACAGAATTCGGCTTATGGGTCGCTTAAGACGATATTATAATAAAACGTCGCCCTGAATTTATTTCAGTGTCTAATTTTTTTTAACTATTAATTAATAATTCTTCATTCTTAACTGGGGTTTTTTATGCCATTAAACAATTATTCGATCACGAAGACATTTAACATCAAAAACCTTCCGGCAGAAGAGATAAAGAAGATGCTTGATTTTCTGAAGCCTTCTTTGATGGTCACAGCTATCGGTTCTATTAACATCTGGGTCAATAGCTCGTCGAATACGATTTCTGTCGGTATCAGCTCTGACAATGAAAAAGCGATGAGCAGGTCTATCGGTCAGGTCGAGGAGTTGATCGTGGCCAATGACATAAAACCGTGGAAGAAAGACGAGTAAAACCATTTCATATCATCACTTAAATCATACTCTGATAAAATATTTACTAAACAAAAAAAGATTACAGGAGAAATAGATGCGGCACAGGTTTCTTATAATTTCTTTGATAATATTATCGATTGTTGGGTGTAACTCTAAGAGTAATACGAACAACAATACGAACAACAATACTGAAGAGCACTTACGGGAGCGGGTTGAGTTAGTGCAGAACATCGTCCTCGATAATAACCCTGAAAAACTCTGGGAAATGCGTGACAGCAAGTTCCGTAAAGAGAACAACAAGGCTGAATACATAGAGTTTCTAAAGAATAATAATAAAATGGCCGAGTTTTCGAACGTAATATTCACTATTGAAGAAGTGAAACTCAAGGGTAATCGCGCTACTGTGAAGATAAATTTCAGCATTATGGCGGATAAGTATTCGGTACCGACAACACATATTATGTACGATTACTGGGTTTTCGAAGATGGTGACTGGTACATAGTGCATGGCTACAGAAAGGAGAGTTCGCTAGATGGCTGGTGAGTAACGTTATAGCAGAGACTCCTGCGCGACTCCAAAACTGTCGTCCTGAATTCATTTTAGGATCTGTCAACTCTATAAACGCGGGTAGATCCCGAACTTGAGGCGCGCCTCAAGTTCGGAACGACAGATTTAAACCCTTTAGCTTGTTATTTATTACTCCTTTACGATCACAGTATCCTTCAAAAAATTCATGTCATCCTTTTCTATATAGTCTATGTTGTAGTGCAGGCCGCGGCTCTCCTTGCGGCGCATGGCTGACTCTATGATTATCCCCGCGACAGTGGCTATGTTCCGCAGTTCAACGAGGTCAGAGGTGATGGTGAAGTCCCAGTAGTATTCTTTTATCTCGTCTTGCAGATTCTGTATCCGTTTTTTCGCGCGGGTGAGCCGTTTGTTCGAGCGGACAATCCCGACGTAGTTCCACATCAACCGCCGTATTTCGTCCCAGTTGTGCGACACGACTATCGCCTCGTCGCTATCCACCGCCCTCCCGACGTCCCACTGTGGTATGTCAAGTTTCTTGATACGCTCTTGATATAGATCTTCGGTCGCTTTTGTTAATATCCGGTGCGAGAAGACCACCGCTTCGAGCAGTGAGTTTGACGCGAGTCTGTTAGCGCCGTGAAGACCTGTAAAAGCCGCCTCACCGCAGGCAAAGAGCGACCGGATGTTTGTTTCACCATATTCGTCGGTCATGATTCCGCCGCACATGTAGTGCGCCGCCGGTACTACCGGTATAGGTTCTGCGGTTATGTCGATACCGTAACTCATACATGTCGAGTGGATGTTCGGGAACCGGTCGCGCAGAAAATCCCCCGACCGATGTGTAATATCGAGGAGAACATGCTACTCACCATTTGTTTTCATCTCGTTATCTATAGCGCGCGCGACGATATCCCGCGGCGCAAGTGATTTCATCTTGTGGTACTTCTCCATAAACGTCTCCCCGGAGATGCGGCACAGCTCTGCCCCCTCACCACGAAGCGCTTCTGATATCAGGAACGATTTCGCTTTTGGGTGGAACAGGCATGTAGGGTGGAACTGGAAGAACTCCATGTTCGCCACCTTCGCGCCAGCGCGGTACGCCATAGCGATACCGTCACCGGTCGCTATGTCTGGGTTGCTCGTGTATAGGTATGCTTTTCCGGCGCCACCGGTTGCGATGAGTGTTTTCTTCGCGAGGAATGAGTGTACTGTACCGTTAGCCTTGTCGAGAACATACGCCCCGAGGCTTCTGTCACGCTCTATCTCTTGCTTGACCAGCTTCTTCACCGTTATCAGATCGACCGCTATATGATCCTCGTACATCCTGATGTTAGGGTGCGCGTCGATCTGTTGCATGAGCGCCTCCTCGACGATACTGCCGGTGACGTCCTTCACGTGCAGTATCCTGTGGCGCGAGTGACCGCCCTCCCTAGCGAGCGCGATATTTTTGTTCGCGTCGGCGGTGAACTCCACCCCCCAGCGGATGAGGTCGCGTATCCGCTCTGGTCCTTCCTTAACAACAAAGTTGACGACGTCTTTGTGGCAGAGACCCGCGCCCGCGGTGATAGTATCGTTGATATGTTCCTCAAAAGAGTCATCTTCAGAGAAGACCGAGGCGATCCCACCCTGCGCGTACTTTGTGTTCGATTCGTACTTGTCCCGCTTTGTGACAATCCGTACTGTACCGTGATTCGCGACACTTAGCGCGAATGTCAGCCCGGCGATACCACTACCGATAACTAAAAAATCCGATCCTTTTTCCACGTGATTCCCCTTTCTCAGATAACATAACAGGATAATTGATATTTTAAAAGGGATTTTTATATGAATTATGTAAAAAGGGGGTGCGACCAACGGGAGTTTAGGGGGAATCCCCCCTAAGGTTGATTGGGCAAGATGCCCATGATAGATTTATTCATCACTTCAATGAGGTCTGATTAGAATGTCCTAATTCATGAGCAAATGCAAATGACAACTCTTTTCGTTCAAAGTCTCTTCTGCAAAATAGAGATTTGAGTGACTGAATAGTGGGTAGTGAAGGGGGGGGAGCTACAAAAAGTAGTTAGCAAAGCTTCTATGTGGGTGCAATTGCTTGAAAGTAGCAGATTTCGGGCGCAGGTATCCCTGTATTTTTTGCGATTAAAAAAATGTTCTTTGAAAATAAATTATACATGATGCAAGTGGTATTTCAAGAGGGAAGTCAGTAAGAAGTTATGAAAAAATACTTGACTATAAGTATCGCTTGTATATACTGATAAAAGTTATGTACTATTGGGTAGCGTTAAATTTTGTTCAAGGCGTTGGAAGTATTAAGTATAAAGCTTTAATATCACATTTTGGCGCACCCGAAAATGTTTTTAAAGCTGACGTTGGAGAGTTATGCGAAGTCGATGGTATTGGTAAGAAGTTAGCGGATTCTATAAAATCATTTGATGGTTTTAAAGAAGTTGAAGATGAATTGAACTCTGCTAAGCGTAAAAACGTAAATATAGTCCACTATTTAGAGTATCCGCAAAGTTTGAAGGTGATTAAAGGAGCTCCCCCTGTATTATATGTAAAGGGCGATCTCTCACTTAATGATTCGAATTCATTTAGTATTGTCGGCGCGAGAAAAGCATCGATAGAAAAGCTTGTATTCGCCGAAGAAATAGGGTATAAGCTAGCTGTCAATGGTGTGACTGTCGTCAGTGGTATGGCGGTCGGAATAGACGCGGCGGCTCACAAAGGAGCGCTTAAAGCTTCTGGCAAAACAGTAGCGGTTTTGGGGTGTGGCGTGGACGTGATCTACCCATACTCAAACAAAGATATATACGCCAAGATAGCAGAGAGCGGAGCGGTCGTATCAGGATTCAGGCTTGGTACCGCTCCGGCAAGAGAAAACTTCCCGCAACGTAACCGGATTATCAGCGGTCTTTCAAAGGGAGTACTCGTTGTGGAAGCGAATATCAACAGCGGCTCACTTATAACCGCTGACTACGCCTTTAGGCAGGGGAAAAAGGTATTTGCTGTTCCGGGTAATATTAAAAAGGAGACAGCGAAGGGAGCAAACAGTCTTATTAAGCGCGGCGCTTTACTGCTTGACAGCGTTGATGATATATTTAATAATATTGTTTTTGATAGTACAATAAAGAATAAAGCGTTTACAGACGATTCTGTTGAAGTTTTACCTACCGGTCTCTCTGAGAGCGAGTTGGAGATTTACCGAATCATAAAGGATGAAGAAGCGATGCATATCGATGAGATAGGTCGGGAATCGGTTTCTTTATTGCCAAAGGTCGCTGGGGTTTTGCTTAATCTTGAACTTAAGGGGTACATAAAGCAATTTTCTGGCAAGATGTTCATAAGAGTTAACAAATTAACGGCTTAAGGAGTTAGTTATGAAAAAGAAACTAGAAAAAACTATTGAGAACTCTACAGATGTGTTGCAGGGGTTCGCCTCAATATTAGAGGAGATAAAGAACTTGGTTTCTACTCTGGACATAGACACCCTGTTGCAAAAAATACTCTCTTTGTCATTGGCAGTCACCAAGTCCCCATCAGGGAGCATCGCGCTATATAATGATAAGACAGAAACTTTCAGGATGAGAGCCGCGAAGGGCTTTAGTGAGAAATTTTTAGAGATAGGTGAGTGGAAGCTTAGAAGCGGTGGTATGCATGAGAAGATACTCAGCGGTAATGAACCGTATATAGTCGCTAATACAGCCACAGAGAAATCATTCAGCAATCCGCTGGCGGTGAAAGAGGGTATCAAATCGATCATTGTCATACCGCTTACATTTGAGGGAAAGATCATCGGGATGATGTACGTAGATGATTTTGTTGAGCGTGATTTCAGCGATATCAACTTACATCTGCTTTCAATACTCTCCTCGTTTGCGGCGATGGCTATCGATAACGCTTTAACACATTTAAACCTCAAAAAATCTTTTTCGAAGCTTGAAAACGCGAACAAAGAGCTTGACCGTAAGGTGTTTGAATTCAAATCTCTCTTTAATGTAGCTAATTTTGTCGGTTCTACTTTAGATCTCGATAACATACTGCAATTTATTTTACAGAGCGCGACACATATTACAAAATGTCCGGCGGGCAGTATCGCTTTATATGACCATGTGGAGAACGAGTTAGCAATGCAGTCGTCTATCGGTTTCAGCGATAACTTCTTGAAGGAAGTAAAGTGGAAAGTAAGAGAGAAGGGTATCACAAAAGATATATTGACTTCAAAAGAGCCCTTGGTGGTTAGCGATACAAACCTTGATTCACGTTTCAACAACCCGATAGCCCTGAAAGAGAATATACAGTCTATGATGGCGGTACCGCTGATATATCAAGATGAAGTCGTAGGTATAATCTATGTCGATGACTTCAAGTGCAGAGAGTTTTCAAGAGATGAGAAGAATCTATTCTCGGTGCTTTCTACTTACGCGGCAATGGTAATAAAGAACGCGCAGCTTCACAAGAGGACAAAGCAACTCGCTATAACCGATGGTCTTACCGGACTCTATAACCATCAGTTTTTTCAGGAGAATCTTGAGGCGGAAATAACCAGAACAAAGCGGTACAATCACTATGTTTCACTTTTGATCCTCGACATTGACTATTTTAAGAAGTATAACGATACTTATGGGCATGTCCAAGGGGATAACATATTAAAAGGTCTCTCACAGATCCTGAATGAGACAACAAGAGAAATAGATATTGTCGCGCGTTATGGTGGGGAGGAGTTTGTTATCATCTTACCAGAAACAGAGAAGAAAAAAGCGTTGAGTATCGCTGAGAGAACGAGAAGATCTATTGAGGAGTTCGATTTTTCAATCAAAGGTTTCCCCGAGGGGAATCGGATAACTGTCAGTATTGGTGGCGCGGTTTACCCGACTAACGCCTCATCACAGGTCAAGTTGATCGAGAGAGCTGACGCGGCGCTCTATAAATCTAAAGATACAGGAAGAAACAAAGTTACATTTTATGATGATATCAAGGATGACGAGTAACATCTCATGGGACTGTCGCCAAATAGCGAATTTTTCATATTTTCGAAAAAACTGTCGCTGTAAGTACCTGTAAAAAGGGGGTGCCGACAACGGAGGCGAAGGGGGAATTCCCCCTTAATTGTATTGGGCAACATGCCCCTCATCTGATTAATAATACACACCGGCGCTACTGATCATTGTCAAAATGACATTGTAGCGCATAGAATAAATGGGCGAAAGCCAAGGAGAATTGATGCCAAAAAATCTAATAATTGTTGAGTCACCTGCAAAGGTAAAGACCATAATGAAATTTCTGGATAAAGATTATGACGTAGTATCTTCTTATGGTCATGTTCGGGCGTTGCCGTCTAAAACAGGCTCTGTTGATATTGAAAATGATTTCGCGCCACTTTATCAGGTACTACCTGACAAGAAAAAAGTCATAGCCGAAATTA
This sequence comes from Deltaproteobacteria bacterium, assembly GCA_024276115.1. Lineage (GTDB taxonomy): Bacteria > Desulfobacterota > JAJRXV01 > JAJRXV01 > JAJRXV01 > JAJRXV01. Next base: position 4,589 of record JAJRXV010000203.1, on the reverse strand, counting down.
AAAAGCACCTAAAAGGTGTAACAACTATCTATCTCGCGACTGATATGGATCGTGAAGGTGAGGCGATTGCGTGGCACCTTTATGAAGTGTTGGGACTGAAAAAGAAAAAAGTTGATATCAAGCGGATAGCGTTTAGTGAGATCACCAAAAAAGCGGTAATAGAAGCGATACAAAACCCGAGGGACATTTCTGCTGATCTGGTCGACGCTCAAAAAGCGCGGGTAGTCTTGGACTACTTGGTCGGTTTTAATTTAAGCCCGTTTCTATGGAAAAAAATCCGGTATGGACTTTCCGCCGGCAGGGTGCAGTCTGTTGCTTTGCGCCTGATATGCGATCGCGAACAAGAAATTAAAGCTTTTAATGAGCAGGAATACTGGACAATATCAAGTCAGCTGAACCCGGAAAAGAAAAAGAAGGATACTTTAAAAGCAAACCTGATCAGCGTTGCCGGTAACAAGCTCAAAAAATTTGATATCCCGAATAAAGAGCAGGCCGAAACGCTTTTGGCAGAACTCAAAGGATGCGCGTTTTCTGTCGCTGAAGTTCGGGAGAAGAACGTAAAACGGAATCCGGCACCACCATTCATCACAAGTACACTTCAGCAGGAAGCGTCTAGAAAGCTCGGCTTTAGACCCAGAAAAACGATGATGACAGCCCAGAAGCTTTATGAGGGAGTGAACATCTCTGGTGAAAGCATTGGTCTGATTACCTACATGCGTACTGACAGCGTTAAGCTTTCTGATGACGCTACGAAGGAGATATCAGAGCTGATCGGTGATAAATATGGTAAGGATTACCTTGTCAAAGGTGGCAGGCACTTTAAACGTAAAGTGAAAAACGCGCAAGAAGCTCACGAAGCTATCAGACCTACCAGCGCACTCCGTACGCCTGATAGTATCAAAAAAATCCTGAAGGGCGACGCGTTTAAACTGTACGAACTGATCTGGAAGAGGGCGGTCGCGTCTCAAATGGCAAACGCTCTGTTCAAGAACGTTGCCGCGGATATACTTGCTGAAGACAAACCTAAAAAGAAGAATTTCCTCTTGAGAGCTACAGGAAGCACGATGGTATTCGATGGCTTCTTAAAACTATACATCGAGGGTAGGGATGATAACCTTGAGGAAGATGGACTTATACTATTGCCGCAACTGCAAGCCGGTGATAAGCTTGACTTAAAAGATATTGTCGCGGATCAGCATTTTACTCAGCCACCACCGCGATACACAGAGGCTACGCTCGTTAAAACGCTTGAGGAACATGGTATTGGTCGACCATCAACTTACGCTAATATTATCAATACTCTTCTGACGCGAAAGTACGCTATTCTTGAGAAACGCCGTTTTGTCCCCGAAGACGTAGGGATGATTGTCAGCAAACTGCTGTCAGACCACTTTAGCAAGTATGTCGATTATGGCTTTACCGCCCAACTAGAAGAGGAGCTTGACAACGTAGCGACCGGGAACAGCGAATGGCTACCGCTAATGAAGAACTTCTGGGAACCGTTCATAAAACAGATAAAAGATAAAGAAGCTACAGTGAATAAGGCTGATATAACTACAGAAAGTACAGAGGAAATATGTCCTGATTGTGGTAAAAACCTCCTGATTCGGCTTGGTCGTTCTGGTAAGTTCTATGGCTGTTCTGGTTTCCCGGAGTGTAAATATACACGTCCGCTTAATGTAAGCGAAGCTGATCAGGTTGAACCAGAAGTGACGGATGAAAAGTGCGAGAAGTGCGGTGAGCCTATGGTGATAAAGTTAGGGCGTTACGGGAAATTCCTCGGCTGTTCGGGGTATCCTAAGTGTAAGAATATTCAGTCGCTCGTGAAACCCGAGAAGACCGGAATCAATTGCCCGGATTGCGAAAAGGGTGAGCTCACAAAGAAGATGTCGCAGAGGTATAAGAAAGTATTTTATAGTTGCGATTCTTATCCGAAGTGCAAGTATATTGTGAACTTCAAACCTATAGATGAAAAGTGCCCTGATTGTGGCTCAAAGTTTTTGCTGGATCGCAATACAAAGACTAAGGGACATTTTTTGTCGTGCCCGGTTAAAGAATGTAAATATACTAAATCATTAGATAAAGATGAAAAATAATATTTCAATCATCGGTGCCGGCTTGGCTGGCGCCGAAGCATGTTGGCAGGCGGCGTCACGCGGTTTGAGCGTGACCCTCTACGAAATGAAACCTGAGCGTTTTTCCCCGGCGCACAAAATGGAAGGCTTCGGGGAGCTGGTATGCAGTAACTCGCTAGGCTCAACTGCTGATGCGAATGCACCCGGTATTTTGAAAAAAGAGCTGACGGCTGCGAATTCGCTCATCATGGAGGCGGCGAGAGAATGCCGCGTTCCGGCGGGTGGTTCGTTGGCGGTAGACCGGGAGCTTTTCTCAACATACATCACCAAAAAAATATCATCGCTAGAAAACGTAAAGATCATACGCGAGGAAGTCAGCGACATAGACGCGATCGAAGGGCTGAAGATCATCGCCACCGGTCCGCTTACTTCTGAAGCGCTTTCAGAAAGCATCCGTCAAAAAATCGGTGGGGAGTATCTATACTTCTACGACGCGATAGCCCCGATAATCGCGGCTGATAGCATAGACCTTGACAAGGCGTATTTCGCCTCCCGTTATGACAAAGGCGACCCTGATTTTTTGAACTGCCCGTTCGATGAAGCTGAGTACAAGCATTTTATCAAAGAGCTTTTGGCGGGTGACACCGTGAAACTCCGGGAGTTTGAGAAGGAGATCAACTACGACGCCTGTATGCCGATCGAGACGCTCGCTGAGAAGGGTGAGGATACACCCCGCTTCGGTCCGCTGAAACCGGTTGGGTTGTTCGACGCAAGGAATGATCGTTTGCCTTACGCTGTTTTGCAACTTCGCAAGGAGGATAAGGAGGGCACCTACTATAACCTCGTAGGCTGCCAGACAAAACTGAAATATCCTGAGCAGAAGCGGATATTTTCGATGATACCAGGGCTCGGGAACGCTGAGTTTATCCGGTACGGCTCTCTGCACCGGAACACTTTTATCAACGCGCCTAAGCTGCTCGATGAGCAGATGCGCCTAAACTCAGACGCGAATGTTATGTTCTCCGGGCAGGTCACCGGTGTCGAGGGTTACCTCGAATCGACCGCGATGGGGCTTATCACCGGTATCGCCGCAAGCTATATCATGCGCGGAGAACAGTTGCCGTTGCCGCCCGCGACCACCGCGATCGGCGCGCTTTTGGCACACCTGAGCTCCGAGACGAAAAACTTCCAGCCATCAGGCGTGAATTTTGGGCTTTTCAAACCGCACGAAAAGCACTATAAGAAAAAAATACGTCGCGAGATGTACGCGAAGAGAGCGGCGGAAGAATTTAACAAGTGGTTGCTGTCGTTATGAAAAACGCTTTAAATACGAACACTAAGGTTATCTTGTTTGTGTTGGTTTTCATCATGCTCATGTATGCTAATCAGGCTTACGCCGGTTCTAACATTAGCTATTCATTCAGCTACAGCACCCCAAACAGTCAGGTGATGATCGCCAGTGGCGGGGTCGTCCTGATCGGGCTCACTATCGGGATTTTTCAGGGGAGTCTTCACAGAGCTGATAATGATGTTGACACCGGCACCATGTACGCGTCGCTACTGACGTTTGATATGACGCGCAACACGCATAAGATGAGTCTTCCCGCTATTGCTTACGAGGATAATATCTACTATATGCCGATTATAAACTGGAGGTTTTGATTTTTATGAAAGTGGTAATATCAAAATATTTTGCCGTTCATTTTTTACTTTTAGCCTTGACGCTTTTCTTCTCCACACCGGCATGTTCCGCTAACAGAGGCTTTTCCAGCCAGTACTCCTCTAAAACAATGTCAAAGGAACAGTTAGTAAATATTCCTTCTATGTACCTGAAAGCTGTGACTAACAGTGATCCTGACGCACTTAAAAAACTTATTGCTAAGTGGCCGAAACAGGCTACAGGTGCGCATTTTAAAGCCAGACCTCTATTGAGGGTGGCGATAAAGGGCGGTAACTCTAAAATTGTAAAGATTCTCCTAGAAAATAACAAGTCTGACATTGACCTGAAGGACAGAAACGGTTTTACGCCTCTTATGGCTGCTGCGGTCTGGAAAAAATACGAAATAGTAAAGCTCCTGCTTGATCATGGCGCTGATCCAAACATTAAAGATAATATGGGCAACACCGCGATTTTTCGGGCAATATTCACACATAATAATGATATCCTGAGGCTATTGATGACGAGAGGCGCAGACGTGACCATACCAAACGCTACCGGAATGACACCACTCAAAATGGTTGAGGGCACCGAACAGGGAGCGATAATGAAAGAGCTTTTAGAGAAAGAGAAGTAAGCTTTTATTCATTAATTTCTTTGCTTGACTAAATTTTTTTTTCATGATAAATATTAGATGTAGATAATTAGAGTGAATTACTTTCAATAAATGGAACACGGTTAGAGTCCGTGGCGGTCCCGCCGCTGTAACCAGGGACGAAAGTCACATTAAGTCACTGTTTGTTTATCAAATGGGAAGGCGTGATGAGTAGGTAGATCTGGGAGCCAGAAGACGTATT
>JAJRXV010000202.1 GCA_024276115.1 Deltaproteobacteria bacterium | reverse complement strand
TCTATCGACGCGCCGAGCGAGATGCGGCAACCATCACCGATAATCGTGTATTGACCGATCTCGCAGTCGCCGTCGATGACGACCCGATCCCCGATGAGAGGTGGTTCGGTCGGATCAAGCATGTCGCGGTTCACCTGAAGAAAGTCCGCCGGAGTACCGATATCCTGCCAGTATGCGTCGGTCACATAGCCGTACGCCTTATGCCCCTCTTTGAGCATGTCGGGGTAGACGCGCGCGTTTATGCCATAAAATACGTCTGGTGGGATGTAGTCAAATATCGCCGGTTCGAGTATGTGTATTCCGGTGAAATATGTTTTTTGGGTGTAGTTTTCGCTCAAAGCGAGGTCACCGTACGGGAACCTTACTATCCGCGAGTCGTCGTCAAGCCCGATGAACGCCTTGTGGTCACCCTTCTTGACTATCATCGTCGCTGAGGATTTTTTTGACCGGTGGAACTCGATCGCCGCGGCGAGGTCTACTCTGGTGAATATGTCGCCATTATGCAGAACAAACGGCTCTCCCTGCAACAGCTCCTCCACATTCTTTATGCCGCCGCCAGTACCGAGTATCTCACCCTCGTATGAAAAACGCACAGTCACCCCGTCATCCTTAAAACGCGCTACAGTCTCCTTCAGCAGCTCCGGTAGGTGATGCAGGTTTATGACGATTTCGGTGATGCCCGCGGCTGTCAGGTTATCGATTATGTGCATGATTATCGGCCTGTTCAGCACCGGGAAACATGGCTTGGGGATCAGTTTTGTCGCCGGGAGGAGCCTTGTGCCAAAGCCCGCGGCAAGTATCATTGCTCTCATGCGGGCAGGATAGCATAAATGGCGTAGCTATGCAAGTCGCCCGCGCCCCCTCAACAGTAGATATTGAAACCTATTAGACAGGATTACAGGGTTTATAGATTGCTTTCTTTCGACCCCTTCTTTTTTACTCCATACGTTTCAGCATCGCGATCTCATCGCAGTCAGGGAATTTCACGCATTTTACACAGTCGCTCCAGACTTTGTGTGGGAGCGCGCTTTTGTCTACCTCACCGAACCCGAATTTTTGGAAATATTCCGGTATATAAGTAAGGACGAACAGTCGCGAGACACCGAGCTGACGCGCTTCGGCAAGGCATTCATTTATGAGTGCCTTGCCGGCGCCCTTCCCCTTATGCTGATCGTTTATGGCGACAGAGCGAATTTCGGCTAGGTCTTCCCACACGATGTGGAGCGCCGCGGCGCCACACACCTTACCGTCTGCCTCGTACACGAAGAATTCGCGTATATGTTCATAAAGCTCGCTCAGGGAGCGGGGTATAACAACGCCTTTCCCCACCCCGGCGAGTAGCGCGTGGATTGTTTTCACATCTTCTATTTTTGCTTTCCGTACCAAGTTTTCACCCTCCGACCAAAACTATAAACTGTCGTACCTGATTTATTATGTATTCCAGATCCTGAAATGAGAGACGCGTCTCAAATTCAGGATGACGGTTTAAGTTTTGTGCAACAGTCTTATGTTAATAAGATTTTCTTGTTATCATATCCGCCGCGTGTTTAAGGCTGTGTTCGGTGACGACCTCGCCACTCAGCATCCGCGCGACCTCATTTACGCGCGCGTTTTCGTCGAGCCTATGCACCTCGGTCACCGTCCGCCCGTCCGCCAGCGCCTTCTTCACAAAATAATGCGTGTCGGCATACGCCGCGATCTGCGACAGGTGCGTGATACAGACCACCTGATTGTTGCCCGCCAGACTCTTGAGGCGCGCGCCGACTATGTCAGCCGTTTTGCCGCCGATACCGGCATCCACCTCATCGAATATCAGAGTCGCCGGTGGTGCGGTCGCGCTCTTAGTGACATTCTTGATCGCCAGCATTATCCGTGACAGCTCGCCACCGGACGCGATCTTGATGAGCGGCTTGAACTCCTCCCCACGGTTCGGGCAGAAGTAAAACTCAAGCTGATCGATGCCATCTTCGCTCAACTGCGTACCAGTATCAGAGAAGCGAACCTCGAACCCGGCACTCTCCATCCCTAGCAAAGCCAGCTCGGTCGCCATGTCATCGGTAAGTTTCAGCGCGGTACTCTTACGCTCTTCTGACAGCCGCCTGGCCTGCTCTGCCGCTTTTTTGTATAGTTCAGCTCTGCTTTTTTCGAGTTTATCAAAGTTTTCGCTCAGATTTTCAAGGGTTTCGAGCTTCACGCGCAAGTCATCCTCGCTTTGCAGCGCTTTCTCCTCAGAGCCGCCATACTTCCGTTTCATCTCACTGATGACTTCTAACCGCGCCTCTATCTCGTCGATAGAAGTGTCCGCCGTGTCGATATTCTTAGGGTAGTCCCGGAAAAAAAACGCTGTATCCTCAAGAGCGTAAAGAACGTTCTGTATATTATTGTGATGCCCTTCAAACGAACTGTCAAGCGATTTCAGCTCTTCAAGACGCCCGAGGAGTTCGCTAAGCGTCGCACTGACAGAGCCATCATCGGCATAGAGCCGCTCAAACCCGAGCGCGCAGGTGGAGGTGACCTTCTCCGCGTTCAGCAACAGCTCCTTCTCACGCGTCAGCTCCGCTTCTTCACCCGGGCGCAGGTTCGCCGCGCTAATCTCCCGCCGCTGATACCTGATGAAGTCGATCTCTTTCTCACGACTCGCCGCCGCGCGGGTCAGCTGCTTCAGGCTCTCTTCAACGCGCTTCATGTCAAAATATATCTTTCGGTACTCCTCCAACCTCGTGGCAAGGAGTCCGAACCCGTCGAGGATGCTCAAGTGCGCGTCCATATTCAACAACTCGTGATGGTCGTTCTGCCCGAAGACATTTATCAGCATCGGGGCAAGCTCCGCGAGCGCGCCGAGCGTGCTGAAAGAATCGTTTATGATGACGCGGCTCTTACCGCTGGCGGATATTATCCGCTTGATTATCAGAGTGTCAGACGGCTCATGCCCGAGGCTGACGAGAGTGGCCGCTAGAGGCTCGTTACCGCTGATATCGAAAACCGCCTCAACCCGCGCCTCCTTACTCCCAGTGCGGAGGTAATCGATAGAAGCGCGCGCCGCGAGGATGAGGTTCACCGCTCCGATGATGATCGACTTTCCGGCGCCAGTCTCCCCTGTGAAGATGCTCATACCGGACTCAAGAGTCAGCGTAAGGTTATCGATGATCGCGAAATCTTTTATTTTCAGTTCTGTTAACATTAATGTGAGTTTGCCATATTATAAATAAATTGTAAACGCAAAAAGCGACTTAATGTATTAACCCGGAGATAAAATATGTGGTATTCGCGCCACATCATCCTCGAGGTTACGCAACGTCATTCCCGAGGATGCGCACCGTCATCCCCGAAGGCTTTTATCGGGAACCCAGGACTAACATATCTTGAGCGAAAACGAAAAAGCTTAAGTTCAACAGGATGTTTTAAGCATGGATCCCCGATAGAGGCGCTCGGGGATGACGTTGTGGTGGCGCTCGGGGATGACGTTGTGGTGGCGCTCGAAAAATACTATACATTTTATTGCCGGGTTAATATCCCGTTTTTTTAACCACTTTAGGATACATTTTTTTAAACAGACTAAAGATTTTTTGCTATAATAAACGACATTATTCTGAAGTTTTTCCCCTCACCCTAGCCCCGATATAATCAGCCCAACTGTTTTTTCGCTATTGTTATGAGTTCGTTAGAGGTTTGCGCGTTTGTGGGGTAGTGGCTGAAGCCGGCTTTTACATTCAAAGGGGTGCTGAGAGAGTCAGCTAAAGCGCTTATGCCATTGACTAGCCTGTCTTTTATTACGACTAGGCTGTGTACGTTAGAGAGCGGCATTATGACAGCGAAGTTATAGTCATCCAAGTGAAATACCCAGTCATAAGATCTTGTTTTGCTTCTTATCGCTTCTAGCACTTGCTCGATAAGCTCGTCACCTAAAGGGGCTTTAGAGTCCTCCCCCTTTTTCACAGAAAGCATCGCGAATGAGAGTTCTTTTTGACCGTAGCTTATCCAGTCGAGCTCTTTGACCAGTGTACTCTCAAAAGAGCTAGTCTCTTTTTCGAAGAGCCTGTTGACCTTTTCAGCCAATACTTTCACAAAGTTATCTTCTTTCAGAACATAATCCGACGCACCCGAAGAGATCGCCATTATTATTGTTTCTTTATCTTTATGTGATGAGTTAACGATCGCTGGTACGTCTTTGAAGTCAGAATGCGCCCTTAATTTTTTTAATACCTCAATACCATTCATATCACCTTTGATCTCTATGTCGATAATGAACAGGTCAGGTTTTATTTTGTCCAAGAGTCCTAGTTCAGGTAGCGTGGAATTGAATTTTTTCGCGTGCATGAGCTTGTAGCTGGAATCTACTTCAAAGACATTGAATCCCTTTTCAGCAAGCGCATGCTTGACTAGTGATCTTACAAAGTTTGAATCCTCTAGCAGGACTATATTCTTTTTCATGATTAAGATACCCTTGAATATAAAGTTACTCCAAAAAAAAGTGATGTCAATTTATATTTACAAAAGTGATGTCACTTTGTATTATCCTTAGCTACTTGTATCAGCTCTTCTGAGGACTTCGCGTTTGATGGGTAGTGGCTGAATCCTATCTGCACTTTTATTGGTGTCACGAGTTCGGCGCCGACGTGCTTGAAATGTTCTAGCATTCTGCGACGCAATATGATGAGGTCTTGTATCGTCGTCAGAGGCAATATCATGCCGATCGACCGTTCATCAACCGGGAACACCCAGTCATAATGTCTCACACGCTGCTTGAGCTTCGCGCTCACCGCGTCAAAGGTCTCTTGATCTACCGGCTCTTCATTGCCTTTGTGCGTGATTACGACCAGCGCGAAAGCGAGCTCTTTTTTGCCGAATTTGATCCACTCCAGCTCACGCCTCAAAGTCGGTTCGAAGTCCCCAAGAGTATTTGTAAAAAAACTGTTGATCTTCGATAAAAGGTTCTTGGCGAATTTATCCTGCCGGAGAACATAGTCCGCGGCCCCAAAAGTGACAGCATTGATTATCAGCTCCTTTTTGCCGTACGCGGAGTTAACGATAATCGGTACGTCGGAAAAATCAGGGTGCGATTTTATCTTCTTCAGGACGACAAAACCGTTTATATCCTCGACATCGAGGTCAAGCACGATGAGATCAGGAGTTATGTGATCCAAAAGCCCGACAGCCTCTAATGAAGAATTAAATTTGTTCGCCTGAAGAATCTTGGCGCCTTCTGAAAACTCGAAGACATCAAAACCTTTATTTACCAGCGCGACCTTCAACGCGGTCCGTGTAAAAGATGTGTTACCGATTAAAACTATACTCTTCTTCAAACCTTGTCCCATACGTTCTAGCCTCTTGTCTCAAGGGAGTATTGCCAAATAGACAAATTTTCAAATTTTCAAAAAAAACTGTCGTTGTAAGTACCTGTAAAAAGGGGGTACGACCAACGGGAGTTTAGGGGGAATTCCCCCTAAATCGCATTGGGCAACATACCCCTCAAGTTATCTGCTCTTCTGCCAGCGCTATCAGCTCTTTGGCTGTCTTCGCGTTTACAGGAAAATGGCTGAACCCTATCTGAGACTCTACCGCCACCCCTGTCCTCTTGCTGCAATCATCTATCAGTATGAACAGTCGGTCTCTAAGTATCACGACATCTTTTAGTGTTGTGATCGGTAGGATCAGCCCAAGCTTCTTGTTGCTTAACGGGAATATCCAGTCATAATGCCGCATCTGCTTTGCCAGCGTTTTTGTGATTTCTTCAAGCGTTTTTTTATTTAGCGGTGCGCCACTCTCTTTATCCTGTACTTTTACTATAGCGAACGAAAGCTCTCTCTTCCCGAACCGTACCCACTCTATTTCACGCTTTAATACTGCCTCGAAGGTGTTCTGAGAACGTTCTACGAGTTTCACGATCTTATCGAAAAGCGTTTGTACAAAATTATCCCGTTTCAAGACATAATCAGTCGCGCCCTTTGTCACCGCCGCGATTATTGTATCCCGATCATTATGTGAAGAGGTTACTATCACCGGGATATTTATGAACTTCTCATGAGATTTGATTATGCTGAGAAGCTCAATACCGTTCATGTCCTCAAGCTCTAGGCTCAGCACAAACAGCTCGGGGGTTATCATATCGAGCAGCCCCGGCTCCGATGCCTTCTGCCGGAACAGGTTCGCCTTGATCAGCTGCTGCCCGTCACTGATATCATAAACATTATACTTGTTTTCTGTCAGCACATCTCTTACCCGAAGCCGTAACGGGCTGACCGCTTCTACCAAAATTATATTTTTCCGCATAAAAAAAAGATTACTCCAGTGGATTTTATGACGCAATCTAAAAGTACTCGAGAATTCTTCTCTTGTCAATGTTTTAGCGAGCGTTTTTTGCCGGGGTACGGTTGCATTAACAAAAAATGACGGATAGTCCTGCCAGAAAATGATTTTTCCGATAAGGGGCATGTTGCCCCTTATTTCAGGATCTGGCAATCCTATAAATGCGGGTAGATCCCGAAACCAGTTCGGGACGACGGCAGTAGTTTTTACGCGTAAATATTGCCGTCATAGCGGGGAGTGTTGCCAAATAGAACAATTTACATATTTTTCAAAAAAGCATCTTTGTAAGTTGTTGATATTGCGGGGTAGCGACCAACGGGAGCGTAGGGGCGGAGCCCCTAAATTGTATTGGGCAACATGCCCTAGCGGGGAGTGGGCATCTAGATGCGTAGCGGCTTTTCGCGAGCGACGTGGCGGCCTCAACCACTGGATTTATTAGGCAAAATAGAGTTGTTCACCTTACAAAAGACCGCTATTGAGATTGCCACACTCCGTTCGCAATGACGGTTGCGCGAAAACCTCATAGTGGGTATGCCTTAACACTTATTTAATTGCCTGATTAATAATGAAATATTCCTTGACTAAAACGTAGTTTTATGATTTTATTCAACTGGATATTTGGCATTTTATACAAAAATGACATTTAAGGGGTTATGAATGAAAAAAAGAATCATTGCGGCAGTCCTTTTATCGGTTTTTGTTTTTATAAGTTTCGCGTTTTGCGCGACCACAAAGACTAAAAATGATAATAAGGTCAAGATATTTTTCCCACCGAACAACACTCTTTTTAAGACGAATAAGGTCACACTAAGCGGCTACTCCAGCAGTAAATCAGATAAAGAATACAAGGTACGAATAGAGGGAACCGGAGTTTATGAGTACAAGTACCGGCTGATAAAGTTCAAGCTTGACGAGGCAAACCTGTTTAACGTTAAGGCGCGCCTTTACCCCGGTCTCAACAAACTACAATTTAATGGCAAGACCAGATTTCTCTTCTTTGATGACAAAACAGGCTCAGTACCATATATATTTAAGAAGAGCTATCTCCACTCAGAGCCGGACTGCGAAAACTGTCATAAGGTTGAACCGACTTTTTCCGAAGCTTTGAACGATGAGGTGAACAATGTCTGCAACGAGTGTCACGACAAGGTAGAGGATAAGAAGAACATACACCCCGGCTTTGAGGAGAGCACATGCGTTGAGTGCCACAATCCGCATTTCTCCAAGTATGAGGGGCACTTGCAAAAACCTATGAAGGCGCTCTGTTTTGATTGTCACGATGATGTTACAGCTATTCAGGACGCGGAATTCTCTGTTGTTCATAGCCCGGTAGAAAAAGGTGAGTGTAACAAATGTCACGATCCTCACGCGAGTGATAATGAATCGTTGTTACTCAAAGAAAAATATGAACTTTGCACAAGCTGTCACGTTGAACCGCGTGATTTTGGGCACGCGAGCGAATATGACGATTGCTCATTATGTCACGAGCACCATGCCGCTAAACGCTTTGTACTCCTGAAAGAAAAATATTGGGAGAATTGCCTCGACTGTCACGATGAAGTCGCCGGGCAAAAATTCAAACACATGCCAAAGGGTCGGGGTTGCGGTGATTGCCATAACCCTCACTCCGATACAGACCTGCAAGATGTCGTTAAGGGTTGCCGGAACTGTCACAAACCTGACGACAAGAACTTCGCCCGATTCCATGGCGGGCTTGTCCTCCCGGTAGAAAAATGCTTCGTCTGCCACACGCCGCACGACGCGTACAACCAAAGCTTGTTGAAAAGCCGTCTTCACTTTCCGCTGACTCAGTCGGGCAACTGCGGTGTCTGCCACACAATGCAGGGGCGGGACAAAAAGAAGCTCGGTTGGATAGTTGAGCGTTCTGAGGTCTGCTTCAAGTGCCACGGTGACAAAAAACCGTTGATCGGTTACGATAGTTCTGTTCACCCACCGGTCCTAAATGGTGACTGTGTGCAGTGCCACTCTCCGCACCTGAAGCTGAAGCGTAAGCAACTACTCGAACCGATAGAGACATTATGCTTCAAATGTCACGATAACTTTGTTGAAACAATGCTGGGGTATGGTGAGGGAGCGTCATTGCATCCTCCAGTAGAGGAGCGGGATTGTCTCGTGTGCCACGACCCGCACCAGAGCGAAAACTTCGCGCTCTTGCGGACAGAGCTCAACACTATATGCTTTGAGTGCCATGACGATAATGTCGCGACTCTAAATGGACGTACCATAGTATACTTCCATGAGCCGCCAACGTCTGAGCTATGCACAAAGTGCCACTCTCCGCACATGTCAAGGAAGAAGAAACTGCTGAAGGAACGGGATTAGCTCCGTAAGGATTATTCCTGAGGCAGTATGGGCGACCGGTCGGTCGCCCATACTAATCATGCTATACTTTTGCTTTGATCCCAACAAAGAGAATTTTAAACCATGAAAAGCAAACTAACATACTACTTAAATAAAGAGGCATCGCTCCTGACCGACATCCTTATGCAGAGCGAGGAGATCAAGAAGAGCATAGAGAGCGATGATCTTGAAGCGATCAACCGCTTGTTCGACGGGCGTGGCAAGAACATCATCGAGGCGAACCGTTTTCAGAACGCTATGGCTGACATGCTCAACCGCTCAGAAGAGGATCTGCTGTCGCCCGGCAGTGCGGCGGGCGATCTCCGCGCGCGCAACAGAGCGACGCTCTGCGCGATAATAGAGCTGGATAAGGAGATAAGTGTATTGTTATCTGAGGGTTACGCCGACTCGAAAAAAGAGTATAAAAGAGCGAAAGAACTCAAGCTCGTCCAGAAGGGTTATGGTCTTGGTAAACCGCCGTCAAGGCATTTTGACAAGAAGACATAAACCTACATAGTGAGAAACGAATTCACCTTCGCCGCGTTACCGTGTATCTCTAAAAGATTCTCAACGTCAAGTCCATCAATCACTTTCGCCAAAAGAGATTTTGCCTGCTCGAAATCCTCAATCGAGACTTGTGACGCAAGAATGTTCTCCTTCTCGATCGCGACCTTCGCGTCAGCGATCTCAACGGAATCGGCAACTACTTCAGGCGGTTTCTGCTTTGAGACGTCAGCCTTTTTCTTTTGGGCTTTGTCAGACTTATTGAAATCTTTTTTGAGCTCTACCCGCCCGCCTAAACTTGAAATATCCTTAATTCCCATTTGATATATCCTCCGTAATATACCTTCATTATTTTTATATAACACAATTTATTATGCCAATCAAGTACTTATTTGTGTACGCACTTGTGTAGCGGTGTGAATCTTTATACCGCTACATCAACAGGTTTTTTCGCTTTCTCCTCGCCATCGTTCTCCTCGCGGCTCTCCTTCTTGAGCCTCTTTTCTTCATTCAGCTTTTGTATAACCGCCAGCCAACCGTCTCTAAGGCTAGAGAGCAACTGTATCACACCATCGATCACGCCACTGTTTTTTTGCGCGTTCGCGATGCTCAACTGCCTATTCATAAACTCATATAGGCGTAGAAGATTCAACGCGACCTCACCGACATCGACTTTAAGTGAGTTTATCAGCTCATTGATTATCGCCTGCCCGCGAACGAGATTGTTGTGCGCCATCTCCATATCTTTCTTCTCGATAGCGTCTTTGGCGAACGTCAAAAACTTTATAGCTCCCTCATATAGCATGATTATGAGCTTGCCCTGGTCAACTCCCTCCACCTGCCTCTTCTTGTACTGATCGTATGCTCCGTTCCTCATAAAACGCCTCCTGATGGGCATGTTGCCCAATGCAATTTAGAGGGGAACTTTTTCCCCTTACGCTCCCGTTGGTCGCACCCCCTTTTTACGGGTACTTACAGCGGTAGCTTTTTTGAAAATATGTAAAACATTTTATTTGGCGACAGCCCCCATAAAATGATACAAATTTATTAAAATATGTACTGCCTTATATTATTATTAAGTGGCTGGCATGTTCGCCAGCATACTTGACAACTGATCTCCCTGCCTTGAAAGGCTCGCTATCGCGTTTTCCATAGCCATAAACTTCTTCCAGTAATACTCTTCTTTTTTCTCGAGCCGGCTCTCCCAGCGTACTATCTGTTTATCGAGAAGTATAATATCCTTATCGATCGCGCCGTATATTTTAATCTGCTCATCGAGGATACCCCCACTGTTTATGTACGATTCAACAGCAGTAGTCAGCACTCGCGCCATACCGTCACTGCCGCCTGAGACAGAGGAGTCATTCGCGAAGAGATTATATACATCCTCCGAATTATACGCAAGCGCGTTTTTCAGTGTATAGTTGTCATTAAGCGATTCTCTTATATACGCTTTGTATTCCACGTCATCGGCTGAGGTCGGCGCCGCGATCAAAAAACCTTTACGCGCGTCTTCGGTAGTGCCGAACAGCCCGGGTTTGATATTGATATCTGTTATGCTGTTGAAAGCGTCAGGTAGTCCGGTGACATCCCCAGTAGAAGTAACCCGCAAGTTTTCGTACAGCCTTCGGAATGATGACTCACCCTGGATGAACTTATAACCGTGGTACTTTTCATACATCGTTGTATAGATCTCTTTTTCTGTCGCGCTCATCGCCGCTTCTTCATCATCAGAAAGCTTCTGGAGATAGCCCTTCTGAAAACTGCTCAATTGCGGCGGGTTCAGCTTTTCGAGAGTACGGTTATATTCTACAATAAAATCAACAAGCTTTGTTAAAGCCATCTCGGTATCAACATCGATATTCAATATAGCGTTCCCTGAAAAAGTGTTCCTGAGAGTTAGATCAACACCCCCGATAACGTCATCGACGAGGTTGGTTGTCCTGATATAATTAACACCATCCACAGTAAAATACGCGTCCTCGCCCGCTGTCCCGATACTCACATCAGTTGGTGCGGTACCGGTCATTATCGTCGATCCAAAATAGTCGCTGACTGTGGTTCCGGTGTCGTCAGCTATACCGAAATCACCGTAATACCCGAGCGAAGTAGACGTAAGAGTGATTCCGCCGGAGGAGTCGGTCGTGCCGGTAATCCCCGTGCTGGAGTCGCTGTTGAAGGCATACGCTAAAGTCAGCGCGTTATATTGCGCCGAAGCTGTCGCGTTCGCGCCATTTGAAATTGTCACCTGCCGTGAACTGTTCAGGTGATCCGGGGTGATGACTGTATTGTAAACCCCTATCTCATCTATCTGACCGTCGAACGGGTTCCCCCCGCCACCGGCTGTATCGTTACCGATGAGCGTGTCGGTCAGATCATCGACTATATTTCCTGTTACTGTATTTGTCGCGCCATCGGTATAGTCCGTGCCGTTGATATAAATCGTCGTGTTGTTTACACCGTCATAAGTAACTGCGATATGATAAAACTCACCAGAAAAAGTCGCCGGCAACTGCGCGGTAGTGGAAACCGTACCGCTCACAGCGTCAGTGGCGAATGTAGCGTTCACCTTGCCAGTGTTATCGATTGTGATAGATACTCCGGTTTTGTCGAACACGGTCGCGGTGCCGCCGCCGTAGTTGTCCGGCTGTATCCACGCCTCGACCGTCATCGGTGAGCTGCTCAGGTTGAGGGACGCGCTACCGGTGACAGATACGTAGTCATCCGTACCGTCAAAATCTAGCGAGTAGTCGAAGAAATCGCCCTCAACCCATGTCGCGCCGCTTATTGTACCGTCATTGCTGTTTGATGTCGCGTCGGCCACGTTTGTACCGGTGTTTTCGCCAAAATGCCACACAGCCTCAGGGGTGTTTGTCGTCGCGGACAGCTCGCTCGGTGGCGCTGTCACAAGCCCAAGCTCGTACAGGTCGTGAGCGCTGTTGGCAGTGATCGTAAATGTTGCTGTCGCCGCCTGCGACCGCGTGTAGAACCTCAGTTCTGTGTCGCTTTCTTTTATCGCTCTCACCTCGGCGTTGCCGCTACTCCAGTTTGAGGTCTTGTTCCACTCTGACACAAAAGTGTCAACATCGCTTATTGTGCTACCTGAGTTGTTAGTCCAGGTATACGCGATATTACCGGCTGTACCGGCGAGTACTGAGAACGTACCGCCATCTTTTATGCCGTCGATCCAGTTGACCGACCCCGGGGAAGCTTGCCACGCGCCCGAACCGCTAGTCGCCGGTACCGAGAGGTTTAGGGCGGCTCCTACAGGTGGCGCTATGAGAAGACTGTCCGCGGCTCTGTTGCCCGCGAGCGCTGTACCGGTCATAGTCACGTTAAAGTCATTCTGAAGGTTCAAAATATTGAGGATGTTACTTGTGTCGGTCATGGCGCCGATAGCGATGTTGTTTGTGTTTGTCGTTACCGCGTCTTGATCTGAGGATAAAGAAAACTTGTCAGTTACAGAATCATAAGCGGCAATTACGTTAGCGCCGGAGTTATTTATTTTAGAAATCAGAGTCTCGATCGTATCAGAAGACGCGTCAACGTATAGAGTAGTACCGTTTATGCTGAATGTCCCCGAGGAGGGCGACCTAGAAAAACCGGCGCCGCTTAATGTCGCGGATTTACTTATAGCACCCTTTGTGTTACCGTATGACAGCGTCGCGCCTGAAGAATATAACAGCTTCGCCGCTTCTAAAATATTGCTCGTATCCCCGGTCGCGCCGAGTGAGATAGAGGTGGAACCGTCATGGTTTGACTCGATCGTAAAACTGTCAGTAGTAGAATCATAAGTGGCGGTAACGCCCGCCGCCGAACTGTTGATTATACCGATAACATCATTGACTGTCGCGGTTGCGTAGTTGCTTATCGACATCGTTATACCGTTGATCGTAAAACTCCCCGACGTGATACTTGTCGCGGCGTCTGTCGTTCCGGTGATAGTCGTTGTGAATCCCGCGTTATTGAGACCTGATATCGTTGTGTTAAGTGACGCGCCGGTAGCGACATCGAGCCCGCCATAAGCGTAGGTCGGTGTTCCACCAACGATGTTCAGCTCTGAGCTGATATCTATTCCTGCTGTTCCGGTAGTAAGCGCGGTGGTCGCGACAAAGGTCACACCGCGAATCAGCCCTCTGACCCCGTCGTTCATGTTACCGAGCAGAGCGCTCAGGTTGTTCGCCGAGACACTGTTGCTGATCGTCTGCGAGTTGCTCGCTGTTGTAGTTGAGAGTCCGAGGTTCGCCTGAGCGGTACCGCCTGTGACGCTGATCGTTTCGTTCTTTGTGCTGTATAAAACAAAGCCGTCATTGTTTGTCGCGCCGGCGTTACCGGTTCTGCGCACTACAACATAAGTTATATCAGAAGTGTTATGCGCTACGTTCAGCGACGTGTTGATTTTGTCCTCAATATCCACCGCTATCTCAGACATCATAGTCTGATCCGCGGTAGCCGCGTCAAGCGTGATGGATATGCTGTCACTACCGACCGTTAAGCTGAGACCATCGCTCACCCCGGTCACTATACTGTTCGCGATAGTACCTTGGAGGTTCGCGCTCTCGACACCTGATGTAGTGCCTGTGGCAGTCGGCATAGTACCACCCTCTTTCGGGGAGAAGACAGCTGTCGCCTGATAATAGCTCCCTTGGTCAGAGATCGTCACGGCGTATTCACCTTCTATCTTTTCGTCACTCCTGCCGTTTACTGATGTCAGCCCCGCGCTGTTTGGCGGATTTGTCACCAGCACCGAATTTGTGTAAAGGCTCATAGCAGAGGCGGAAGTCGCGAGTTGCGATACGTTGATTGTATGCGCACCCGCCGCGGCTTCAGTCGTAGCTGTACCGGTGATTTTGGTGTCGTCAGAAGATGTTACATTCTTTGATTTAAACGTAGTCTCTAGTTTAAGCGCCAGCAAAGCCCGCTTAAAGCTCTCAAGCCTGTCATTCACCTCATTAAACGTGCCTTTCTTCATCTCTAAAATGCCACGCTTGTTCTCGAGGTTATCAAGCGGAAGACTCGCGGCTCTCATCATCTCATCTAAAAGCGCCAACGTGTCGATGCCAGAAGAAAGCCCGCCGATGGGATTAGTCATTTTTCCCTCCAACAAATTTTATACCAATTCACATTAAAACGATTATTCGCTTCGCTCAAAGTTTTGTCCTGGTTCCCGATAAAAACATTCGGGAATGACATTGTGGTAGCTCGGGAATGACGCCCGGGATAGCACTATTTTTTTTCAGGCAAATAAAACAATCATTATATTAAATCGGTTTTATTTTTAAAAAACTTAAACAAAAAACAAACTTAAATAATTACAAAACTACTTAACCACAGAGGACACAGAGGGGAAAGTGTTCCCAAGCGCGCAACCCGAGCACGCTCACCATGTCATCCCCAAAGGCTTCTATTGGGGATCCAGGCCTCAAGCATTCTGTTAAACTAAAGCAAAGTTTATTCGCTTTGCTCAGAGTTTCAGTCCTGGTTTCCCGATTACTACCTCGGGAATGACGTGGCGTAAAAGCCATATATTTGATTGCCGGGTTAATACCTCGGGAATAACGTTTTTAAATTCATCATTCCTAATTCATCATTCATCATTCTTAAACTACGCGCCCCAAACGTCATAATACTCAACATTATTAAACACTTTTACCCTGCGCGACAGCACGGCCTTAAACAACCTGAAGAGAATGCTTGTCAGGTATATATGGGCGCTGATAGTTCCGCGATTCTCCTTGATGTAGAAGAAATTACCCTTTATATCGTCACGTATATTGTGGTAGATCCGTTTGAACATGACGCTTCTCCTTTTGCCGCTCGTTATTTTCGCGCTACTATTGTTGAATATAGCAATATCCGTTCCGCAGTAGAGATATTTTTTACACAACATATATTGCCTAGTATTGTCAAAGCCTTACAGAAATGAAGTTATAAAACAGACAAAATACATTTGAGCAGTATGGGTACTTTTTACCCGCCTTGCAGGGTGCTTCTACCTCGGTGGGGGGATTTCTGCCGCACCGCTTTTCTCATTATTAACACGGCGATAAAATGTATAGCGTTTAATTTTTACATTATTTTTAGTACGCATTGTCTTATTCTGTTATCCCCGAGTGCGCCACCACCGTCGTCCCCGAATGTCTCTATCGGGGATCTAGGCTCTAAATGTCCCGTTAAACTTAAAGCAAAGTTTATTCGCTTTGCTCACTGTTCTAGTCCTGGGTTCCCGATTAAAACCTCGGGGATGACAGTTTTTGGGCTTAGAACTACGCGGCGCGAAAACATAAAACATAAAGCGGTTTCAAAGGCACGCTAAGTCTGGTAGGATAGGGCAAAGGTTTCATTACCTGTCAACAACAGTTCAGAAAGGATAGATAAAAATGGGTTTAGAATCTGTAGAATTGGTAATGGCAGTAGAAGATGCTTTTGAGATTTCTATAAGCGATGAAGAGGCAGGGGAAATCGTTAAGGTGGGAGATTTTTATAATTTAATATTAAAACTGCTTAGAAAAGAAGCTGACAGCAAAGAAGGAGAAAGGTGTTTAACAGCTCATAATTTTATCGAAATACAGAAATCGTTAAAAGAGTGGCATGAAAAAGACGTATGGGGTATACTGAAAGTATTAGTTGCCGAACAGCTCGGTGTTAAGCCCGAAGAAGTCACGCTAGAAGCCAGATTCGTTGATGATCTTGGTATGAATTAACCACCACACCCGAGCGTTTTTATAGGGCAGGGTAGCAACGCAGGTTGCGCAAAATAGGCACTTCCGCGCTCTGGGATAACGCTTGATTATTATTGAGGAGGCAAAACATGACAGGTGTAATACTTGCCGGTGGGGCGGCGACCCGCTTCTTTGGGCAGAACAAAGCGCTCTTGAAAGTCGGTGGCGTATCGATAATAGACGCTCAGCTCGCGCTCTTCAAAAAGCTGTTCGACGAGACGATAATAGTGACTAACGACTGCTACTCTTTTTTGGAGTATGACGCTCTGATCGTCAACGATATTATCCCGGGGAAAGGGCCGCTCGGTGGTATCTACACGGCGATGCACTATATGAAGAGCGATAACTGCTTTGTCGCCGCGTGCGATATGCCGTTTTTGAATGAGGCGCTCATCTCGCGCATGATCAGTGATATCGGGAAGGCGTGGATATATACGATCGAACCGACCGAGCTGTTGTCGGCAGGCAAGACGAAGCGAAAAGGCGCTCAGCATCAGCCATTGCACTCTATATACTCAAAAAAGTGTTCCAAAACCATAAAAAACATGCTAGTTAATAATGAGTTGAAGATATCATTTTTGTTTGACGAGCTACGCGCGAAGAGGATGAGCGTCTATGAGGCGAAACAGTTCGATGCCGAGCTCAAGTCATTCGTGAACATCAATACGCAAGAGGAGTTGGACAGGATCAATGAATCTGAGTGAGATTATATACATCGGATGCGGTGGTTTTTTCGGCGCGGTCAGCAGGTTTTACCTCTCCGGCGCGACGCATAAGGTGTTCGGTAAGGGCTTTCCGTACGGCACGCTCGCGGTGAACGCGCTCGGCTCGTTCGGGCTCGGGCTCTTCTCACTGCTTATCATCAGGCGGCAGATGCTCGGGGCAAACCTTAGCACCGCGGTCACTATCGGTTTCTTCGGCGCGTTCACGACCTTCTCCACCTTCAGCCTTGAGACGTTCGGACTCCTCAAAGAGGGCAGCTACTACCTCTTCGCGATGAATATTCTCGGCAACCTGGCGATATGCCTGATTATGGTAGCGCTCGGGTTCGCGCTCGGTGTCGCTATCGACAAAGCGCTTTAATGGGCATGATGCCCAATACAATTAAGGGGGGATTCCCCCTTCGCTCCCGTTGGTCGCACCCCCTTTTTTCAATAAGTTACAAGCGTTACTTTTTTTTGAAATAGGGAAATTTGTCTATTTGGCAACAGTCCCTTTAGAGAGCCCGCTGTTGAGATTGCCACACTACGTGACGGTCGCGCAGAGGTCTTCAATCCACCTAACATATCTCAATA
>JAJRXV010000201.1 GCA_024276115.1 Deltaproteobacteria bacterium | reverse complement strand
GACCGCTATATTTTATTTTTTTTGGCTTCATAATTCACCAGCTTTCATGAGTATTTGACAACTTTCTGGTGATTATAGCACATATAAATACAGAATAATAGTAAATAATTCAATGTGTTATGAGTTTTTCAGGGACGACTATGTAAGTGTAAAAAAGGGGGGGGGGCGGCCAGCATCGCGATGCTCGGGAGTGTAGGGGGAATCTCCCCTTAGGGGAATTGGGCAACATGCCCTTTTGGTCTGAGGTCTTTTCATTCTCTCGAGGAGGCAGATCTCCTTCTCGCGTGCCGCCGCGCCTCTGGTTTTGGGATCCAGCTGTATTTACTATATATTCCAGCCCCTGAAATAAATTCAGGATGACAGATTATGGGTTGTGCAGAAGTCTTGATAAATTCACTTGACTGTCACACGAATATAGCATATATAAAAACAATCAATCACACTTGAATAATGAATAAATATATAATATGGGAGAATCTTCATGAACTCTACAAAAATAATCCAGGCATCAATCCGCAAGGCAGGTATGACGCAGCTTAAAACTTTCGCGGCTATTTTGTCGCTGCTCCTTTCTTTCACAGTTACAGCACACGCGGAAGAGGCGGCGGTTAGCACCGTCGATGTAGTTATGGCGACCGCTATAGTCGAGAGGAACCCGGTAGACGCGAGTAGCACATTCGCGGCGGATATCGGTACCATCTACTGTTTCAGCAAACTAAAAGTAGCAGTAGATGAGACAACAATAACGCACACCTGGTACTACAAAGACACTGAACGAGCTAAGATCGAGCTGAAAGTGAAAAGAGCCCGCGGGTGGAGGACTTACAGTAGTAAAAATATCAGAGAGCATGAGGTCGGGGAGTGGAAGGTAGAGATCGCCGACGCCAGCGGGGCTCTGATAGACAGTGTGACGTTCACTGTCGTCGAGTAAGGGCATGATGCCCAATCAATTTAGGCCACTACGCAAACATATATTTGCAAAATATATAATAAATACGTCTATCTGGCAACAGTCCTAGTAAAGTTACGCAAGCAGAACCGACCATCTTTATACTCGGCATAAGACCCGTTATCGCAGAACGCGCCGGGGTTGACGCTCACATTATCACCACTGTCATCTATCACCGGTGCGTGCGTATGCGCGAACACCACACAATACGCGCCTTCATTATGCCGCGCCGCGACAAAATCATCTACCGCTTTCTGATTAAACCTCATCTTGCTACTGATCGTCTTTCTGCTTGCGTGGCTAAGCTTGTTCGCTAGCCAGAGCAGTCGCCGCGCAGGTAACGCCCGCATCAGCCAATACATCGGCGCACTCCGTATAAACCGTCTCCAGCGCAGGTATGATTCATCCTCACTATTTATTTTGTCCCCGTGAGTGATGTGAAACCGCTTCTGATCGATATCAATATCAGCGTCATCAGCATATACATCAGCGTTCAGCGTTCTGGTAAAAAAGCTCCCCATAAAAAAATCGTGGTTGCCCTCAAAATATACGATCTTCACCGACGCGTCACTGAGTTCTTTAAGTTTGTCGAGAATAGGTTGGTAGAGTGTGAATGATGCCTTGTTCTCCCCGAACCAGAAGTCAAAGAGATCCCCGAGGATGTAAAGGGTCCTCGTGCTTCCCTTGATCTGATCGAGAAACGCGACAAATTCCTCGGCTAAAGGAGTGTCGGCGCTTTTGATGTGCGCGTCCGCGATAAATATATCGGACTTGGTCAACTTGGTCATTTTTCCATCGACGGCGGAGTGACAACATGCACCCCTTCAGGCACTTTAAAATCAAAAAAATCGTCCGCCACGCCAGTGTTGAATTTTATATTCTTAAAAACAATAGTGTTCGTGTTCTCATATTCGTCATAGGTTACAGTCTTGGATATGATAAAAGCCATGTTCATTATGTACACCTTCATCATCTCAAAACCGAGCGTATCCTCCTTCGGCACTAGCTCCAAAACATAATATTCCGAAGCGACCTCATCAGAGAATGAAATCTCAAAATCATCCTTCAGCCTCCCGATACCATTCAAAAAAGAGTTCGCCGTCTTGCTCATATCAAGGCCTGCGTAATCGAACTCCTGCACCTGATTCAGCTCGGGCTGGTATATCCACATCTTTTTTCCGTTGGAGATGACGTTCTGCTTTACCGGTTGCGTGTATTCCCAGTTCATCCGACCGTTCTTCTTAAAATACACCGTGCCTTTCGCCCTCTTCACGCGGGATACTGAAACCATCTCGGTCTTCTGAATAAAATCCGCGGAATAGTCCTCCACTTTGTCGTATTTTTTTTGCAGGTTCGCCACTATCTCGTCTTTAGTAATGCTGAACGCGGTGGAAGCTGTAGCAACAATCAGCAGTAGTGTTACAAATATTATCTTGCGCAATTTTGTTTCCTTCTCTTTTTTTCTTGGAGTATATCAGAACAATTTTTTTTTGGCAATCAAAACCAGTTTTCTATTAATTTTTGCGGGGGTTGATTGCTTTTTGAAAGATATACTGATATGGTTTTACCCTATAAAAACGTGAATAAATTGGTTCTTTTTAGTCACCATGCAACTAGAGATCCGCTCCCGTACCTGCTTTCCACCAAAAGACCATGCGAGTTTTCGCACAGCTTTCGCATCGCCAATCATCGTGAAAACGTTGGCGTTATTGCGATAATCGAGCCCTTTTTGATCCATCGCCAGCTTGATCGCGTTGTGCCCGTTGAAGTAAAATTCGGCGTGAAACGGGAAGCAGGTGGAAAGCTTCAGATAGCCCGGCCCGCCCAAAAGCCGGTTGTGGAAGTAGATGTAGGCGCTGTCGTGCTTTCCTGTTGGCTTTGTGACAAAATGACGCTAAGCGAAAACGCGCGACAGCACCTCATGGGTCGCGTAGCTCAAAGTGGACTCCATATCAGAGGCATGTTGCCCAATACAATTTAGGGGCTCCGCCCCTACGCTTCCGTTGGTCGCTATCCCGCGATATCAACAACTTACAAAGAGGCTTTTTTGAAAAACATGTGAATTGTTCTATTTGGCAACAGTCCCCTAGAACATCCTATATAAGCGGAGTCACCTTATTTTTTCAAGCATTATCTGAAAAAACGCAACCTTGGAACTTTAGTTCGGTAATAATAAAGTAACTTTATCAGAAACAAACAATGACACTATCACTTCTTTTCTTGAAAAGCCCCGAAAACGGGAAATATTGTTAATGTATTTCCTTTAATTATGACTACTTCAATATATGTGGTGGTAATATACATAAAAAATTGACAAGGCATTATATTTACTGTACGCTAACAGTGAACAAAAGGGTGAAATATGAAAAAAGATTTTGAGAGTTTCGCTGCGGCATTAAGACATCTCCGGGGCGGGAAAAGATTGAGCCTTAGACAGTTAGCAGCGAAGGTAAAGAAGGGTGACGGGAGCTCTATTTCTCCTTCATATCTGCATGATATCGAGAACAAGAAAAGAATACCTTCTGCGCAGATTATAGTACAAATCGCAAAAAAACTGGCATATGATGTGGATAAACTTTTAGTTTTAGCGGATAAGATTTCTCCCGAAGCAGAGGAATTGTTGAAAGAGCAACCAGTGGTAGGTAAACTTTTGAGAAAGGCAAAAGAAACAGGTTTTACTGAGTGGGAAAAGGTGCAGAAGTTGATTGAGGAACAATCAGATGAATAAGATGGGAGATAAAGAAAAAATGCAAGCAAGAGACATTTCAAAGATAACAGTATTGCAGGTGGCTACCCTTAACAGGCCGATCAGGCCGGACATAGGGTACGGTCCTATTGAGTCGGTCATTTATAATATCGATAGAGGGCTTCATTATTTAGACCACCATTCGATCGTCGCCTGTTCAGGTGACTCAATGCTTACCGGGGAAAAATATGTGACTGTAGAGAAAAGCTTCAGTGAATACTGGAGCGAAGATACCCCACAGCAGCGTAAAATCATGCGACTGCACTTTCTTATGGCATTGGAAAGAGCAAGGATGGGCGACATTGACGTTGTCCACTTGCATGACGCGGGAATGGTTAAGTATATTTATGAGGAATCATTAAACAGCCCTGTTCCAATCGTTATGACGCTTCATGTTCCCGCCGGAGATTGCCTGCCTTTCAAGCGATGGAGTGAAACATTGCCACACTCAAGTGAAGTCTATTTTGTTCCGATAAGCGCATATCAAAAAAAAGAACATCATGGCTTAGGGAATTTAATGAACGTTATCCACCATGGCGTTGATTTGGATAACTACCCGTCCAAAAATGAGCCCTGCAAAGAGAGCTACCTATTCACTATCGGTAGGATAACTAAAGTCAAAGGGCAGGATAAAGCGATAGAAATCGCCAAAAAAACAGGTTCGAAACTCATCATAGCCGGTAACGTCCAGAACAAATTTATAGACAAAGCATTTTTCAAAGGTTTAAAGGATTCAATTGACCTGTGTGTTGACGCCGGGAAGCATCCGGCTGATGATGACTATTACGAGAATGTAATGAAACCGATACTAGAGAGTGACAAACAGATCATCTACATCGGCGAGATCGATAGAGAACAAAAGAAATTGTGGTATTTGTATGCACGGGCAACTTTATTCCCTATACAATGGGGCGAACCATTTGGACTTGTAATGATTGAGTCAATGGCGTGTGGCACACCGATCATAGCATTCAATAAAGGTTCTGTCCCTGAAATTGTGATCGACGGGGAAACGGGATACGTGGTGAACTCACTCGGAGCTATGATTGAAGCGGTAAAGCATATCGATAATATCGATCCTTCTGTATGCCGGAGACATGTCCAGAATAATTTTTCTATAATAAGTATGGCTCAAAAGTATTCAGAGCTGTATCAGCGGATCATTGATAACAGTTTGATAATGAAATTCCCCGTAGAAAAAAAACAGGCGGGCCTGTTAAACAAAAACAATGAGTTAGAAACGACAATCTTAACGCCATCGTCAAAAGGAAACTTATGCCTAAAGACATTCCGGTAAGCAACGGATCTTTACTTATTAATTTTGATTCGGATTATCAGATCCGAGATGTGT
>JAJRXV010000200.1 GCA_024276115.1 Deltaproteobacteria bacterium | reverse complement strand
TGAACGAAATATTGTGATACGTCGCCCGCTCAAGTTTTCGCGATGAACGAATCCCGTACGAATAGCCGTACAACAACAGTTTATTTTTTTACGCATTAACATATATATCGCACACTTACAAGCTTTATTGTGTTAAAAAAACGGTTTTTTTTAACCTTTTCCCCGGTGCTGGCGATAAAATAATCAGGGCAGGGCAAAGAGTAATAATCTTTGCGAGGGGGGGATGCGACACAGTCTGCCTACACTCCCGTTGGTCGCACCCCCTTTTTACGGGTACTTACAGCGACGACTTTTTTGAAAATATGGGGAAATATCTATTTAGCAACACTCCCCAAAACAATCCCTTGACTATTCCCCTAACCTGCAATAAACTTACCTATATGAAAAAGACAACTACTAAAAAGAATAATAATGTCATCCCCGAGAAGATCGGTTTCACCACCTCTGTGCCGGTGGAGGTACTTTTCGCGGCGGGGAAAGTACCGGTCGATCTGAACAACATCTTCATCAATGCGCCGCACGCGACCGACTACATCGAGCAGGCGGAGCTGGCGGGGTTTCCGCGGAATATGTGCGCGTGGATAAAGGGTATTTACACCGCCGCGGTGAACTCTGACATCAGCGAGGTGATCGGTGTCATCCAGGGCGATTGCAGCAACGCGCAGGCGCTTATGGAGGTCTTAATCGAGCATGGTATGAATACGTACCACTTCGCGTATCCGTATGACAGGGGCGAGAGCTTTATCAAGTTGAGCATAGATAAGATGATGAAGCATTATGGTGTCGGTATGAAGTCGGTGATGGAGCAGAAGGCGCGGCTCGACAGGATACGCCGCAAGATTCGTAAGGTCGATAAGATGACGCATGTGGACAATATTGTGTCGAGTTTTGAGAACCATTATTTTCAGGTATCGGCGAGCGATTTTAACCTCGACCCTGACAACTTTGAGGATGATATAGATATATTCCTCAAAAGCCTCCCCGAGCGAGAACCGTTTAAGGAGGATATCCGGCTTGGTTACATCGGTGTGCCACCGATTTTCACAGACCTGTATGATTTTCTCGATTCGCACGGCGCGCGTGTGGTATACAACGAGGTGCAGCAGCAGTTCAGTATGCCGTATAACACGAAGACGATCTACGAGCAGTACCTGAAATTTTCGTACCCGTATGATATTTTTGGGAGGATCAAGGTGATTAAGGCCGAGATAAAAAAGCGGCGGCTCGATGGTGTTATACATTATGTACAGTCGTTTTGCTTCCGGCAGATTGAGGATCTGATAGTCCGAAAAGCGCTTGGGGTTCCGATGCTGCTACTTGAGGGCGACCGACCTATGCGGCTCGACGCGCGTACGAAGCTGAGGCTTGAGGTCTTTCTCGAAATGCTCGGTAAGCGGTAATAAAGGACTATTAATTATATCCTTGACAATATATTAATTTTAGATATATTTAATAAAAGTTAACAAAGGAATCTTTATATGAATCCAAAAAATCGTGTGCTGTTGCGATTTCAGCTTATATTTTTTATACTGGCTATGCTCTGTGTCAGCCTGCCCGGGTTGACGCATGCTGAATACACTGGTGTAGCGTTCCCACCGAAACCCGGTGACCGGGAGTTTATCGTTGACGAGGCCGGTATGCTTGACGACGATCAGGAAACCGAGATATGGACTGACCTCGATCAGCTACTCACGGATCAGGCGATTCCGATCATCATCGTTACTATACCATCACTGGCTGAGTACGACGCGCGCGGGATGCGTATCGAGACGTATGCGAAGTTTTTGTTCGACGAGTGGGGTATCGGGTACGAAAAGCTCAGCGTCAGCGGCAGAGGGGTAGGGCGGTCTGAAGAGGTAAGCTGGAACAGGGGCATTCTTCTGCTTGTTTCAGAGGGAGACCGTAAAGCGCGGATAGAACTCGGCGCTGATTATGGTACAGAGAAGAACCCGTTCACTCAGCAGATCATGGATCAGAACATTATACCGTATTTTAAGAAAGGCGATTTTGCCGCCGGCATAGCGAGCGGCGCGAAGGCGCTTGAGGCGATGGCGCGTGAAGAGGAGATACCAGTACCACCGCGACCGGCGTGGCATTATCTGGTGTTTTTCGGTGTGATTGGACTTGGTATTTTCACTATGGTCTCCTTAGTCCGGCGCGGAACAAGCGGCTGGGCATGGGTTTTCTGGGGCTTTGTTTTTGCCGGGGTAGGATGGATTCTCTACATGCTGTTGATGTCACGAGGGCGTGGCGGCGGCGGGTTTGGCGGCGGTTCTTTCGGTGGCGGTTTCTCCGGTGGTGGTGGCGCTACAGGTTCGTGGTAAGATTTATAATATCAATTATTATTTAGGGAAAGCTGACATGCCTGATATAAAGACATTTTTTACCGAAGATGAAAAGATGAAAATAAACCTAGCGGTGACTGACGCGGAGAAGAAGACATCGGCAGAGATCGTACCGGTGCTGACCGATTCCAGCGGCGGCTATGACCGCGCTGAAGATATCTTCGGGCTTACTCTCGCCATTCTCAGCGTAATAGTTATCTGGGTATTGTTTCAGGGGATCGACTCCGGAGCCGCATGGTCTACAGCAGAAAACCCCGCGCTTAAATATAGTCTGCCGTTCATCGTTCTGACAGTCATAGGGGCGTTTATTATCGGTGCTGCAATCGCTGGCAAAGTATGGTGTGCCCGCAATATATTCTGCTCCAGAGCGCTTATGAAGCATTGCGTTCAGCAGGGTGCGGCGCGTGCGTTTCATATTCACGGTTTGTCGAAGACTCAGGGTGCTACCGGTATCGTAATCTATATATCTCTCTTTGAGCGTATGGTACACGTTTTTGGTGACACTGCTATAGCTGAAAAACTGAGTGACGCCGATTTTGAGGAAGTGAAGGACGCGATCGTAAGCGGACTCAGAAGCGGTAAGCGTGGTGAAGGTGTTTGTGAAGGGATCAGACTTTGCGGTGAAAAACTCGCGGCGCACTTCCCGATCAAAGAGGGCGACGTAGATGAACTCTCTAATGAACTCATAATCTGGGAGCAAAATCTGTAAGCTTAATTATTAACCCGGCAATCAAATATATAGTTTTCACGCCACGTCATTCCGGGGTTGTCACACTGTCATTCCCGAGGCCTTAATCGGGAAAGCAGGACTAAACTCTGAGCAAAGCGAATAAATTTTGCCTTAAATTTAATTGGATGTTTGATGTCTGGATCCCCAATAAAAGCCTTTGTGGATGACGTTTTAAATAACGTGCGCTAATAACAATCCTACACAAAAACCTTTGATATTGTAACTACATGACTACTTATTTGACCGCCGTGTTAATAATAAAATCACATCTAAATGCTAAAACGAACATTAAAATTAGATTAAAACACTTGAAAGAGTGATTTAAATTGGTATATTATTAGGAAAATTAATAAAATAATGTTTGTAATATTTCACTTTTGGGGAGCCAATGAGTAAAGAACTAAAAAAAGAGTTAGGATTGCTGGATATATTTTGCATTTCCACCGGTGCGATGATAAGCTCGGGGCTGTTCATCATACCAGGGCTCGCGTATGCGCAGGCTGGTCCGGCTGTAGTTCTTTCATACTTCATCGCCGGGCTGTTTTGCCTCCCGACGCTCTTCAGCATGTCAGAGTTGACTACCGCTATGCCAAAAGCTGGTGGCGCGTACTTTTATATCATGCGCGGATTCGGACCGCTTTTCGGTACGATCGCCGGGCTGTCGATGTGGTTTTCGCTCAGCCTTAAGGGCACATTCGCACTGGTAGGGATGGGGATGTACCTCACGCTTGTCGCGAAATTGTCGCTGAGTCCGAGTATCCTCGCGTTACTTAGTTGTATGGTGTTTGTCGCTGTAAATCTTTTCAGCACTAAGGACGCCGGCAGAGTGCAGGTATTCATCGTGATCGGATTGTTAGGGATTCTTGCTCTTTATGTCGGGTGGGGTTCACAGCATGTTATCGCGTCAAATATGTCAGGATTCTTTGACAAAGGCGCCGGCGCTATTTTCGCTACGGCGAGTTACGTATTTATTTCTTATGGTGGTTTGGTCAAAGTTGCCGCGCTGGCTGAGGAGACCGACAACCCCGGCAGAAATCTTCCGCTCGGGATGATTCTGTCGCTCATCGTCACATCAATAGTTTATGCTCTCGTCGTTTGGGTCACCATAGGTGTTTCTACAGATCTAGAGGCCTTAAAAAACACGTACACACCGATTACCGACAGTGCTAAAGCGTTCGGAGACGGCGGTAATATCTTAGTTACGCTGATCGCGTTTGCCGCGTTTTTCGCGTTTATCTCAACAGCGAATTCAGGGATTATGGCCGCGTCACGCTACCCGCTCGGAATGAGCCGTGATAAGCTGATACCGGATTTCTTCCAGAAGATAAGCCCAAAGCTAGGCACTCCCTACATCTCTATTATATTCACCGGGATTTTTATGGTGCTGTTCGTTTTTCTTGAGCTTACCCTACTGGTAAAAGTCGCGTCCAGCTTACTTATACTGCTTTATATTTTCGTCAACCTGACGGTCATACTTTTTCGTGAGAGCCATATTCAGGGCTACAAACCGACTTTCACCTCGCCGCTGTATCCATATATGCAGGTGATAGGTATCTTAGGTGGCGGTTTCCTTCTTGTCGAGATGGGTACAAAGATAGTCTTTATGACGATGATGTTTGTAGCGCTTGGTTTCGTTTGGTATAATGTTTACGCCAAGAAGCGCGGCACGAGGGACTCAGCGCTGATATACCTGCTCCAGAAACTTGTAGAGCGTGACAAGGAACTGGCGTCAGACAACATTCTATCTGAGCTAAAAGATATTGTGATTCAGCGCGATGAAGTGATACGCGATAAAGTACACAAGCTCTTTGATGAGAGTGTGGTGTTAGATATTGACGAACCTAAGAAGATGGAGAGCTTTTTTAATATAATATCAGAAATGCTTGCCGAGGAGCTTGGTATAGACCCTGATGCCCTTGTGGAAAAATTTGTCCATAGAGAGATGACAGCTTGTACAGTGGTCAGGGACAGACTTGCGATACCGCATGTGATTATTGAGGGAGAGGGTATCTTCCGTATCATTATGGCGCGTGCGAAAAGCGGTGTCATCTTCCCCGGGGACAAACTCGCTCATATAATCTTCGTCACTGTTGGATCAGCCGACAAGCGTAACTTGCACCTGAAAGTACTCGCCGCTATCGCGCAGATAACGCAGGACCCCGAATTTGATTCAAAGTGGATGAAAGTCGGAAACAAAGAAGACCTGAAGCACCTTGTTCTGCTGGCAGAGAGGAAAAGAGGCTAGTAGCGCCACCAAAACAACTCGGTCGCCTTTATCTGTTGACAATAATATTTATTGTGTTAAAATCGCCCTTTCTTAAACTTAAAATGAGGGGCAGAATATGAATTACAAAGAGACGTTAAACCTACCAAAAACAAGTTTTCCGATGAAGGCTAATCTGGCGGTCAAAGAAGTTGATATGCTCAAGGACTGGAACGACAACGGTCTGTACACCAAAATCCGTGAGAATTCAGCCGGCAGGAAGAAGTACATTCTGCATGATGGCCCACCGTACGCTAACGGGCGGATACACATTGGTCACGCGCTCAATAAAATACTAAAAGATATAATCATCAAGTCTAAGCAGATGAGCGGTTATGATTCGCCTTACGTGCCGGGTTGGGACTGTCACGGTCTCCCGATAGAGATAGAAGTGGAAAAGAAGCTCGGGAAGAAGAAGAACCTGCTCACCAAAGACCAGATCCGCAAACTTTGTAAGGAGTACGCGGCGAATTTTGTCGATGTACAGCGTGAGGAGTTCAAGCGGCTCGGTGTTTTCGCCGAGTGGGAGAACCCATACCTGACGATGGATTTTAGTTATGAAGCGAAGATAATCGAAGAGCTTGGTAAGTTCATCCTAAACGGTAGCTTGTACAAAGGGAAAAAGCCGGTATATTGGTGTTCTTCGTGCAATACCGCACTTGCTGAGGCTGAGGTGGAGTACGCCGACAAGCGCTCACCATCTATATTCGTTAAATTTCCGGCGGTGGATGACATTGCGGCGGTATTACCGAACCTTGCTGGGAAGAACGTAAAAATAGTTATCTGGACGACAACTCCGTGGACGATACCGGCGAACCTCGCGGTGTCGATGCACCCTGATTTTGTCTACTGCGCTGTTGAGGTTGGCGACGAGGTTTTGCTCATGGCGAAAGAGCTTGCTGAAGGCGTTATGCAGGTAGCGGGTATAACTGACTATAAAATAATCGAAGAGTTTTCCGCACAAAAACTCGATAAATTCAAATTTAAACATCCGTTATATGACAGGGATTCGATAGTCCTGCTGGGCAATCACGTTACACTTGAGGCCGGTACCGGTTGTGTTCACACAGCGCCGGGGCATGGTCAGGATGACTACGTGATCGGGCTTGAGCATGGGCTTGATATATACGCGCCGGTGAATGACCGTGGTGTATTCACTGATGAGGTTGAGTTTTTCGCCGGGCAGTTTGTGTTCTCCGCGAACAAAGATGTTATCGCGAAGCTTGAGGAGTTCGGTGCTCTGCTTAAGGCAGATGAGCTTGAGCATTCATACCCGCACTGCTGGCGATGCAAGAAACCGATCATATTCAGATCGACAGAGCAGTGGTTCATTTCGATGGAATCCACCGACCTCCGCAAAAAAGCGCTTGAGTGTATAAATGAAGTGTCATGGATACCAAAGTGGGGCAGGGAGCGGATATACGGTATGATTGAAAGCCGACCTGACTGGTGCGTCTCACGCCAGCGCGCGTGGGGCGTTCCGATAACTGTCTTCAAGTGTCAAAAATGCGGCGAGACGCTGGCAGACAAAGAAATATTGGATCATTTACAGGGGCTCTTTCGAGAGGGCGGCGTTGATATATGGTTCACAAAAGACGCGGCGGAGCTTATGCCGGATGGTAAGAGTTGCACAAAATGTGGCGCGACCGATTTCGGTAAGGAGACTGATATCCTCGACGTATGGTTTGATTCTGGTGTCAGCTTTTCGGCTGTATGCGAGGAGCGCGATTATCTCAAAGATCAGCCTGATCTCTACCTAGAAGGTTCTGACCAGCACAGGGGCTGGTTCCACAGTTCGCTTTTGGCGTCTGTCGGTACAAGAGGCCGCGCGCCTTACAGCACAGTGTTGACGCATGGTTTTGTGGTGGACTCAAAAGGGAAGAAGATGTCAAAGTCGATGGGGAATGTTGTTCGACCTGACGAGGTGATAAAAAAATACGGCGCTGATCTGTTACGGCTCTGGGTCGCGGCAGAGGATTATCGCGATGATGTAAAGATATCTAACGAAATATTGAGCCGTATCTCCGAAGCGTACAGGCGTATCAGGAACACATGCAGGTATATTCTGGGGAACTTAGGCGATTTTAACCCGACTACGGATTCTGTCGCGCGTGATGATATGCACGTCCTTGACAAGTGGATACTGATGAAGCTGAACAAGTTGATAGCAAAAGTCACAAAAGCGTATGATGATTTTGAGTTTCATCTTATATATCATTCTGTACATAATTTTTGCGCGGTGGAGATGAGCTCGTTTTACCTTGATATCCTGAAAGACAGGCTTTATACATCGCCGCCGAAATCACTACTGAGGCGGTCGGCGCAGACAGCGATGTATGAGCTCGTAAAAAAGTTGATGGTAATAAGCGCGCCGGTGCTGAGTTTTACCACAGAAGAGGTTTGGAAGTATATCCCGAACGATGGCACAAAGAAGCAGAGCGTACACCTTGAGATGTTCCCTGAAGTGGTCACAAATGACGACGACGAGGAGCTCGATAGGATTTTCGGTAGCCTGATAGCGATCCGTGAGGCGACCCAAAAAGAGCTCGAACAGGCGCGGCGTGACAAGACGATAGGTCATTCACTTGACGCGGCTGTCTCTCTCTTTGCGACCGGGGAAGCGAAAGACACATTGGAGTTTTTCAAGGCTGATCTGGCGAAGATATTTATCGTCTCCCAGATGGAACTGCTGAGTGATGACGCGGACGAGCTGGTCACTACCGAAGTCGAGGGACTGAAAGTCGGTATCAAGAGGGCTTTGGGCGAAAAGTGCGAGCGTTGCTGGACATACTCTGAGTCAGTTGGAAGCGACAGCACCCACCCATCAATCTGTACAAGTTGTGTGACCGCGCTTAATGAAATACTGTAACAGCAGGCGCGTCTGTTTTTAATGTGCTTTAAGAAGGAGAAATAAACTGAGTAATAACAGAAAAAAAGAGATATTCCTGTTACTGGCCTGCACAGCGTTTTTCGTTGGGCTTGATCAGGTGACAAAGCTTATGGCGGTAGAGTACCTCAAAGGGGCGGAACCGTATGTTATCATTGATAATTTCTTCCAGTTTAGGTTTGTGCTTAACCCCGGCGCCGCGTTTGGTTTTTTGGCTGCTACTGAGGAAGGTTTCAGGCAACCGTTCTTTTTGAGCGTGACTTCGCTGGCTATTGTTTTTATTGGTTATATGCTTTTGGCAATGAAAGAAGAGACGATTTTGATGAAGTTGTCACTTTGTCTGATTTTGAGCGGTGCGATCGGTAATCTTATCGACCGGATACGCATAAAAGCGGTGATAGATTTTATTGACGTGATATATTATAATGGCGCGCACTGGCCCGCGTTTAACATCGCCGATTCTGTGATTACTGTCGGTGTTGTCCTGATGGGGCTTGATATTATCTTTAAGCATAAAAACGAGAAGGGGATAACAGATGCGCCCGATTCTATTTGAAATATTTGGACTTGAGATCAAAGCGTACGGTTTTTTTATCGCGCTTGGTTTTTTGTTCGCAATAAGACTTGCGGTTCACTTCGCGAAAAAAGAGGATGCCGACCCCGAGCTTGTCTACGATTTATCGCTCTACCTTTTGCTGGCTGGTGTCCTAGGTGCGCGGTTTTTAGAAGTCGTTGTCAATTACAAAGATTACATTCAAAGGCCGCTGGATATTTTCGCTATCTGGAAGGGTGGGCTTACATACTATGGCGGTCTTATCGCCGCGGTTTTCGTATCGATCTACTACATGAAGAAAAAAAAGATGGATTTTTTCCTTTACGCCGATATTTGCGCTCCATCTCTCGCGTTGGGGCTGATGTTCGGCAGGATAGGCTGCTTTTTTGCCGGATGTTGTTATGGCAGAGTGGCGCCGCCGGGATCCCTCTGCGTTACCTTTACCCATCCGCTGACTTTCGCGTCTCCGAGGGGTGTGTGCCTTTACCCTACTCAGCTTTATGAGGCGGGCGCGGCTTTTCTGATTTTTCTCGTGTTGCTTCTTATCAAGAAGTACAAGACATTTAAGGGACAGCCATTTATCCTTTTCTTTCTCCTGTACGCTCCGGTTCGGATAGGGCTTGAGTTTTTGAGGAATGATGTCAGAGGCGAGTATTTTAACGGTATGATCTCAACATCACAACTCATTGGAATTCCACTGATTATCGTTGGGTTGGCTTATTATTTCTATTTACGAAAGAAGAACCGGCTCACTTGAGAAGCGTTTCCTTTTTCAGGTACTCTATTTCGGCTTTGACAAATTTTCGCAGGTCATCATTGTCGCTTGTCGTTTTTTCAGGCTCATACAAAACATCTGCCGGATATCCATTATCACTCGCGAAAGCTCTAAAGTCTGGCGGTAGTTCCATCGCTATATTTTTGCCGCACAAAACCGAGTAGGCGAGCGTCCACGCGCGATAGACGTTCGTTACGTCGTATCCGCCACCACCGAGCGCGACGAGCGGAACACCGAAGTTTCTGATCTTTTGCACCAGCTCACCGAAGGATTTTATCGAGAGCTCAAGGTGAGAGAGTGGATCACCTTTGAGAGAATCAGCGCCGAGCTGAGCGACGATCAAGTCCGGCTTAAATTTATCTATCGCGACCGGTACAATCTCATCGAACGCTTCCTCATATATATCATCAGTAGTACCGGGCAAAAAACTCATATTGATCGAGAAGCCTTTACCGTCACCACTGCCGGTCTCTTCAACATAACCTGTGCCGGGGAACAAGAACCGACCACTTTCATGGAATGAGATCGTGAGTACTTTGTCTGTGTGGTAGAACGCTGCCTGGACACCGTCACCATGGTGCGCGTCTATGTCTATATACGCGACACGTTTGCCGGAGTAGACCGCGTCAGCTATCGCGATTGCCGGGTCGTTAAGGTAGCAGAAGCCCGCCGCGCGTGAGTGCATAGCGTGGTGGAGGCCGCCCGCGATGTTGAAAACCGAGCTGTACTCGCCTGACATGACAAGCCGCGCCGCCATCAATGAGCCGCCGCTGGCTAACATTGAACCTTCGTAGACTCCCTTGAACGCGGGGTTGTCACCGAGCCCGAGCCCATATTTGAGCAGGTTGTCAGGTGGTGCGGCTTCATCGATACTCTTGAGTACGTCGAGGTAATCCTGCGAATGACATCGAAGCACATCTTCAGCAGTCGCGGCTTGCGGCGTCAGCTCAAGCGAATCGCTACCAAGTAGCCTGCTGGCGTTGATTAGTTCCCGGGTGAGCTTGAGCCTTATCATCTTGAAGGGGTGGGAATGACCGTAATCGTATTTCAAAAAATTGTCTGAGTAAATAAACGCTGGTTTCATGGGAGTCACTCCTCAATATATTCTAACATAAAGTATAATGAAAATATACGTGATGTAAATATTTTATTTGAATATTTTTGCGCAGTTTGCTAAAAGAGTAGTATGTTAACTCTGCTTTTACCAAAAACCATTTTGATCATCATTGCGTTGATGTCGATGCCCTTCATGACCGGTGCGGTCGATGAGGAGATCTCAGAATGCAGGGTGCTTAGAGTTGAGAGTAGTGGTATCGAATTTGAGGAGTTCTCTGGGATCTGCTATGACGCGAAGAATAATTGCTACTTCGCGGTTGCCGATGGTCCGAAGGGTGATGCGCGTAACCAGATCTTCAGGATAGAGATCAAGGGTGAGCGCGCTGTCGTTACCGATGCTTTCCCGATCCGGGAAAATGGCGCGATTATTGATGCCGAGCTTGATTTAGAGGGTATAGCGATCGACGCGAATGGGGATTTTTATCTGTGTGAAGAGCGTCGTCTGCAACTTATAAAAATCGACCCAAAAGGAAATATTATTGAGCGGGTGCAGATACCTGAAGATATTGTAGATAAGGATGACGTGGTCTTGAACGCCGGTATCGAGGGCGTTACGCTCTCTCCTGATGGCGAGACGCTGTACATGATATTCCAGAAGCCGCTTAGGTCCGAGGAGAAGGGTAGGGTGTGTTTGCTCACTTATCACCTGACTACTAAAAAATTCGAGAAGTATTTTGTCGAGCTTGGTGATGCTTGTGCGGAGCGCGAAAATCTGAGTGCCAGTGATATTTTCGCAGTGGGTCAGGATGAGCTTCTGATTATAGAGCGTGATAATCTTTCAGGCAAAAAAGCAGGTTACAAAAGAGTATTTACTGTCTCTATAAAAAATGGAACCGTAAAGAAAAAAGCTCTTTATAACCTGCTGTATCAGTGTAATTATAGCTATAAGAAGCCCGAAGGGATCTGCGTGAACAGCGCCGGAGAGTACGTAATCGTTAATGACGCGAACTCACGAGACACGTATTTGATGTTCTTAAAAGAATAGTGTGTATATCTGACCGTATTAGAGGCAATCTTCCCTAAAACAGCAATCCATTTGGCAACACCCCTGGATTCTTTGGAAGCATTCATTATTACCTTCTGCTTTTTGGATCAACCAGATAATATCAGCTTTTTTTAATTTAGAAAAACCTTTGACCTTTAACTCTTTAGCCTTCTTTTTGATTTGTACTAAAGTCACTTTTTGTCACCTCACTTTTTTTATAATCTTAATCTACACAATGTTTTTGAATTTTCAAGTTATTTTTTCGGCTTTTTTTTCACTAATTAATTCGCTCAGTCGGATGCAACGATAGGGTTAGTTTAGCTTGTAAATACTATCGATACTATAGTCACTTCCGAACTTTACTACAAAAGCGCCAGAGGTATAAAGACCACGCTCACCAATAAGGAAAGTCATTTGCGTATCAGTTGTTACCTGAAGAATAAATGAGTGAGTGTCAAACCACTCGATGTGTTTGACGAAGGCTGGTGATACATTTCGCATGTAAAGGCTCGACGTCTTGTTCTTCTTTATATCGTGCAAGTATATATTGCTGTCATAACGGCTACCCGCGTCTTCATCCAAAAAAACTATGTACAAGCCGTCTTCAGACTTGGAAAGGTACTTCGGTTCAAAAAACTGAGTGTCCTTTAGTACGACCTCGCGTTTCTTCCCATTAAAGATGTAGAATACTCTTTTGCTACCCATCTTCCCTTTTTCGAGGAACACGCCACTGTCTTTCGACTCATTGCAAAAAGCGCTTGAAAGCAGTAGCAACTGAGCGCAGATTAGAGGTATTAATATTTTTAAAACACATTTTAACATTTTTTCACCGCCTTTAGTAACTGGGTAGCTTTTAAAGCAATATTGGAAAAATGTCAACATTTTTTTGTTATAACAGAACAACTAATTTCTTCCCCGAGTGGGCACGATAGCTTAAAAAAAGAAAAAGGTTTGGGTGAACGCTTCGGTGAAATTAACTTGAAATATATATGGATACATGTTATTGTCGTGGCGTTTAGAACTTACCATAATAAATTAGAGGGGGTGTGTGTGTATGACTGCTGAAAGAGAAATCATTGGCTTGCGGAGACATCTTAGAGAGTCTGGCATCAAACCAGAGCTTCGAGGGCTTATTTGTGAGATAGCGGAATCGACAAAATACGTGATCAACGCTGTCAGGACTGGTGATCTCGGGCTTGCCGGAACTAGTAACTTATATGGTGAGGAACAGCTTGCGCTGGACGTACTTTCAGATAATATCATCACCGAGCAACTTTCTAAATGTAGCCTTGTCGCAAGCATCGCGTCAGAAGAAAAAGATATCGTGGAGTCGGTACACCCTGACTACAAGGGCGGGTACAGCGTCGCGTTCGACCCGTTAGATGGCTCATCGCTCGTTGATGTCAACCTTGCGGTTGGTAGCATATTCTCAATATACAAGGGTGATAACATTCTGCAGGGCGGGCGGAAGCAGGTGGCGGCTATGTTTGTCGTTTATGGACCGCGCACATCGCTTATTTATTCCGCAGGTGAAGGTGTTCATGAATTTTCTCTGAACCACCTCGGCGACTTCAAACTGACTCGTGAGAACATCCAGATGAAGGATCTGGGTAATATATATAGTCCTGGTGGTAACAGAAATAAGTATACACCTGAACATTTGAACTATATCAAATATTTAGAGAACAAAGGGTACAAACTCCGGTACAGTGGCGGTTTGGTGCCGGATATAAACCTGATACTATTAAAAGGTGAGGGGATATTCATGTACCCTGAGCTTATCGGTGCGCCGAATGGAAAATTACGCTTGCTTTTTGAGTTATACCCGGTAGCGTACCTTATCGAGCAGGCCGGTGGCGCGGCGAGCGATGGCAAGCAGCCGTTGCTTGATGTTCCGGTCGATAACATCGATCAGCGCGCACCGATTTATGTAGGGTGCAAAAACGATGTCGCGACGGCGGTTGAATACTTAAATGGTAAAGAGTAGAGGTTTGATGCGGCGACGGATTTATAACACTGAAACGCGCGTTCTTGATAATATCGCTATAAACGAAGATTATTTCAAGCTCAAAGTACGAGTAGAGAAGAAGGTCTTTGAAAAAGCGCAACCAGGGCAATTTGCTCAGATTCAATGCTCGCAAGAGATAGAAGTGCGCAAAAATCGTAAATTTGAGGATCATTCTGAGCTTGCTAACTATATCCGCTTGAATATCGATAAGTTGAACGAGAGCCAACTTATTTTGAGAAGACCTATCTGCATTCATAATGCTTATAAAGAGAAGGACGGGCGGAAGGTAACGCATATCTTTGAGTTTCTCATCCGCAAAAAACGAAAGGGCACAGAACTGCTTTCGAAGTTAAAGCATGGGGATAATCTCAATATTCTCGCGCCGTTGGGTAACCCATTTGGCTACAAAAAAAGCGTTGACGAAGGTCGTGAAGTGTTGATCGTCGCTGGTGGTATGGGAATCGCGCCGATCGTCTTTTTGTGCAACAAGTTGATTGAAAACGGTGTACGACCGACAATATTCTTCGGGTTTGAAGAAGATTTTTCAATCAATTACCACAGCACGATGAGGAAGGATTTAAGAGCGCTTTCAAAAAAGGTGCATATCGCATCAAATACTCTGGTAGAGGATGTCTTCGTAAATGGCTTTGTCACCGATATTCTTGTCGATCACCTGAAGAAGCTGAGCAGGAAAAAACTAGACGCGATAGATATTTTTTCGTGCGGTCCGACACCAATGCTAAAGGTAGTCGCCGCGATTGCCGAGCAGTATGATGTTAATTGCGAGATGTCGCTTGAGGAGCGTATGGCGTGCGGTTTTGGCGCCTGTATGGGGTGTGTCTGCAAGACTAAGAACAATGATGATGAAAAATACAAGCGGGTCTGCGTCGAAGGACCTGTATTCAATAGTAAGGAGATAATCTTTGCCACACAAAGTTAGTTTGTCAGTTAATTTGAAAGGGCTTACCCTAAAAAATCCGCTTATCTCGGCGTCTGGAACCTTCGGTTTTGCCGAAGATTTTCAGCGGATAAATACATTCAAAAATGAAGATATAGGGGCGATAACTCTAAAGTCTATATCCTTAAAGCCACGAATGGGGAATCCGCCGCCTAGAATAGTTGAGACCCCTTCAGGTATGCTCAACTCCATAGGGCTCGAAAACCCCGGTGTAGCACTATTTAAAGAAAAACACGTAGTAAAACTCAAGAAATATGACACAGTTTTTTTCGGAAATATTGTCGGCTCCACAATAGATGAGTACGCCAAAGTCGCGCGCGAGTTTAATGACATAGACGCTGTTTCCGCGCTTGAGGTGAACATCTCCTGCCCCAACGTAAAGGAGGGGGGGATCGCGTTCGGTACCGATCCAAAGCAGAGCTATAAGGTGATAAGTGGAGTGCGAAAGAATACCGATAAACTGATAATAGCCAAACTGACACCGAACGTCACAGATATCGTCAAGATAGCTGAAGCGTGCATAGACGCCGGTGCGGATATGGTGTCGCTCATCAATACTGTCAACGCGATGGCGATCGATATCAACACGCGCCGACCGGTTCTCTTTAATAACAAGGGAGGTCTTTCCGGGCCATCGATCAAACCGATCGCGATATATCTTGTCAACTGCGTCTACAACTATATCAAGGAGAACAAGCTTGATATTCCGATAATCGGTATGGGTGGTATCCTGACATACGAGGACGCGCTCGAGTTTATGATCGCTGGCGCCAGCGCTGTTTCGATCGGTACCGGTTCTTTTTATGATCCATTCATCTACAAGCGCCTTAGCAAGAAGATGACAGAATACCTGCGTAGTAAAAATATATATGATATTAATGAGATAGTCGGTAGTGTCGAGATGAATAAGCACTAATCTATTTTTCCGTATCGCCCCACTGCTTTTCTAAAAACTGGTCGCGACCCGAACCATAACGGTAATACTTGTACCGAAGCGGATTTTTTTTGTAATAATCCTGATGGTAATCTTCTGCCGGGTAGAACTGCTTGGCTGGTCGTATCTCAGTCACAATCCGAGATGTGAACTTACCTGATTTTTCTAGTGATGCCTTAGAAGCTTTTGCCTCGGTTTTTTGTTTTTCGTTATGATAGAATATCGCCGAGAGGTACTGACTGCCTCGATCGATAAACTGACCACCGCTGTCAGTCGGATCTACATGCCTCCAGAAATATCCTAAAAGCTCCTTATATGTAACCTTCGATGGATCATAAGTGATTCGCACTGCCTCAAGGTGGTGTGTAGTACCCGTGGATACCTGTTTATATGTCGGGTTTTTTTCATATCCGCCGGTGTAGCCTGAGGTTGCTTCGATAACGCCGGCGAGTTTTTCGAAGTCTGACTCGGTACACCAAAAACAGCCACCGGCGAATGTAGCTATGCTTATTTTTTTTTGTCGGCTTGTGGAGTATTTTTATCCGATGCTATGCTTAGAGGTGAACCTACCATAAGAAATATGAAGAGAATTAGAGGCGCTAGAGTTAATATATTGCTGAAAGAATATTTCATTAGTTCCTTGCACCTATCGATACCCGAACACCTTCATCTTGATGTCATTATCACCTAGTATGAACCCTATAGAAAAGCGTTTTATGTTGTTGAAAATGTCAATGAACTCCATGCCTTGCCGATGCTTAAACATCATAACCTTGCCGTGTATTGAGCAGATGACCTCACTGTCTTTAAGAAAATACTTGCCACCTGCGTAACAGACTAAAAGATTGGAATATTTATCGTACATAATATCGTATAGTATCGGTGGCACATCAGACACCATGGAGTGCAGGTCGTAAGTATTTTGAAGGCGCGCCAGGTTTCTTTCGCACGAGTTATCAATGGAGTCATTAAGCTTCGTCGATATTTGTTGCGCAACCTCCCGAAGTTTGTCGCCGCCCAAAAAAATGTTTTTGTAGCCAGTGTTATCTTTAGCGAACATAGAGTAGTAGTCATCCATAAACTCCGGTGATTTTTTCTCTAGTATTTCTGAAATATAGCTTTTTGTACCGGTTTTATTAAAAACCACATCTTTGTTGTAGATATAATCAGCTACTCTTACCTTCATAACATTAGCGAAAAACGCGTTAATATCCCCCAAACTGTCCACACTGCTAGATTTAATTCCCTTGAGAGGGGGTACGCTTTTAGTCCCGGACAGCGGGTAAATAGCCGCTGAAACAGATACTTTAGAGTCATCACTAAAGTCAAAGGCGATCGCGGTGGGCTCTAATTGTATATTCTTGAAGTATTGAGCCTTAAAAGCGTTATACTTGCTTTTCTCAAACTGTGATATATTTCGCGCGGATTTTGAAGGTCGCAGATCGCTTCTCTTCGTGATATCAGTAAGCATACCGTGAACAGAGCATTTAAACGAAAATTTCCCCGGTACAAAGTAATACTCACCGCCATCATTACATAAAGGGAAGTAACTCATGTCACCGGTTTCGCGCAATAGTTCTATGTCAGGGATGATGAATTCTGCCAGTAAAGACTCAAACATTATAAATGCGGTATTGAGCATGTTGATGTTATGCAGGCATGTTTCCTGCCTCTTTTTTTTAATATAATATTCTGGTGAGGTTACTTTTTTTATGTAGTCCTCAGGAATGAATATATTTATCTCGCCTTGATGATCAATACCTTGCGACAGGTGAGCAAAA
The DNA here is from genome assembly GCA_024276115.1 of Deltaproteobacteria bacterium. GTDB lineage: Bacteria > Desulfobacterota > JAJRXV01 > JAJRXV01 > JAJRXV01 > JAJRXV01. Next base: position 2,171 of record JAJRXV010000200.1, on the reverse strand, counting down.
CCAGCCGTGTAATTGATAGCGCTTTGAGTTTTTTTCTCTTGGGTTGCTACGATATTTGTGAGGTGATTCTTACCTGAGGAGGTAATAAAGAACTTATCGAACAGCATTGGTGGTTCGGCGTTATTAGGCTTGTCAAAAGTATAAAGTTTGTGGCGCTTGTAAAACCGTTCCGCCATTTCAGCATTCTCAAACTCGAAAATAAGCGTTACATCAGCTCCCTTTCTCAGATCAAAATCATCAAGCAGAATAGCTACCTTAGTCATTTTGAACAGGTGCTGACTTTTGTTAAGTTTGTTGAGGTTTAAATCAGTCTCGAGTTCAATTGTCTCCTTTAGTGGGAAAATCGGCTCACTGCTGTTTTTAGCATTATATAGGGGCACTATAGTATTGTCAAAGTACTTTATCGCACTGTGCATAGTTTCAAAATCATTAAATTTAATATAGATCATATCTGCCGGAATGATCATATCAAGTGCATCGACTAAATTCTCAGAAGTCTCGACTTTTTCAGTTTTAGGCGTGGGGGAGAATGATAACGGTGTGAGTTCTGAAAGCTTATTTGTTCTTGTAAATCGAGCGGCGTTGCCAATGTCGTCATTTTTTTTAGACGTTTTTGAGTCGCGCTCGTATTTTCGGGCTAACAATACATCTTTATTATTAATAGTAAACTCTTTGACAAATTCGCTACTGTATTTCGGGCTTGGTATGGTTGCGTTTAAGTTGTTTATTTTAGAAAAACTTTCAATCCTCTTCTGGATCAACGGATCTTCTGGGTAAATGCTGTTTAAGTAAAGGTAGCCATCAAAAATCCTGGTCAGCCTGATTTTTTTGATAATAGAGGGTGAATAGAAGAGTAAAAAAATAATAAATAATATATATATAGAAAGTAGCTTCTTCAATACTTAATCCTTAGTGTTTTGTAGAAAAAATAACGGTGTTATATTACAATAGTAGCACATATATTTAAAAATAAAAGGATTTTCTTTTACTTTCTTTTTTTTACCTTTGAGCTAATGAAAATATAAAGAGAAAAAATAAGTAAAAGGAGGCTGCTCGCGACCTTTATCTGCTCAGGGACTACTTCGCCACCTACCGAAGAAAGGGCGGAAATATCAATATCATAGTAACTGTATATCCAGTTAATAACATATCCTGCCAATAAAGAGCAAGTAATTATTGAAGAAAGGTACAACGCTGTAGATTTCTTCCCGAGGTTTTGTGACAGCACGGTCAGAGTCACTATGTTTGTAGCCGGACCGGCGAGCAAAAACACTACTGCCGCACCCGGAGAGAGCCCTTTCAATATCAGCGCGGCGGCTATCGGGGTGGATGAGGTCGCGCACATGTAGAGTGGAACGCTGATCATGAGCATTGTCAACATCGATACCGTATCAGATACAGCGAAATCGCTCAACAAATTGTCCGGTATGACCGCATAGATGATCCCAGCGATGAGTACGCCCAAAAAGTACGAAAAGTAAATATCCTTATACAGATCGGTAAACGCGTACGTTATTGATTTTATGATGCTCCTTTTTTTCTTTGGGTGCGCATCCCCGCAACAACTGCTTGAGCAGGCGGATGTCTCGCTATGAGCGCTTTTTTCGACCTTGTCATCCGGACCAAAAAACAGCTCCGCGGTACCGGCGATTATCGCGGTGAAAAAAGCGGAGAGCGGCCGCGCGACAGTTAATATAGGATCCATAAGCGCGTAAGTGATGAAGATAGAATCAGCTCCGGTTTCCGGGGTTGAGACCAAGAAGGAGACTACCGCACCTTTTGACGCACCGCTCTTCTTTAGATTAAACGCTGTCGGAATGACGCTGCATGAGCAAAGCGGTAGCGGAATACCGAGGATAGAAGCGTAAAACACGCTGGTCAGGTTTTCACCACCGAGATGCTTAGCGATGCTTTTGGGTGATATGAGAAAGTTTATCAGGCCGGCGAAGAAAAATCCGACAATGATATAAAACGCTGATTCGTTCAACACCTTCCACGCACCATTAAATATTTCTCGAATTATATCCATAATTAGTCGTCCCTGAAAAAGTCGTTTTCAAGCGGCCATCATTTCGTGGTTCTTGTAAACTTTTTGCGTACTCTCGACCAGTATTTGTAAAATCAGCCGCCTTAAAATCGCGCGCAAGAAAGCTCTTAGCAGCTTTCTCATA
>JAJRXV010000199.1 GCA_024276115.1 Deltaproteobacteria bacterium | reverse complement strand
GATCAAAGGCGCTGTGCTGGCGCCGCTTGAAAAAGCGCAGGTATATATCTATAAGGCTGGCATGGACTTAAAGGGACCGCCTTATGACAGGGTGGAGACGGCAGAGCTAACCGGTGAATTCTCAAAGACTTTGCCAGCCGGCACGTATTTTTTTGTAGCCCGCAAGCGGATCAACAATGAGACTATAGGGCCGGTAGTCCCGGGGGATTACAAGAGCGAGACGATAGGACCTATCGAGATAAAAGAAGACGGCGTGATAGAACTCGACCTGACAGCGTTAAGAAAAGTCGGGGAGGATAAGGGGAACATCGCGGCGGCGACCAAGTCTAACACGAGTTTTTCCGGTGCGATAACAGACGCCGAGGGTGAGACGCTGGCCGGTATCAGGGTGCATGTTTACGATCACATCCAGATGTCTGAGCGTCCTAAGTATGTCTCTGACCAGACCGGTCCGGACGGAAAGTATAAGTTATTTCTGCCTGAGGGCGGTACATATTACATCTGCGCGCGTGACCGAGAGGGCGGCCCGCCGCGGGTCGGTGATCTGTATGGTCGCTACGACATGGGGACTATCGATCCGACCGCGATAATGCTGAAGAGCGGTGAGGCGTTAGAGGGTGTAGATGTCACTGTTCAAAAGGTGTGGTAACATGAAAAAACTAGCTTACATATTATTGTTTATCGCGCTGGCGGCTCTTTGCTCATGTAAGAAGCAGGAGCTCGCCGAGGAGTTTGTTTCGGTAGAGATGCTCAAAAAACGGGCGATCTCTGGTGACGTAAAATCGATCGGGCGTTTGATCGAGCGTTTTGATGATGAAGATAGAGAGGTGCAGACTGACGCCTACAAGGCGATATTGACTGTTAAAGCTCCGGCGGTAGATATTATGCTCAAGGAGCTAAAAGACGCCGACGGTGAAAAACGTGAGTACATAATCGCCGCGCTCGGTATTATAAAAGACCCGAAGGCGATCAAGCCGTTGATCGCTATTCTCAAAGGGAGTGGCGCGAGGCGTTATATCGCCGCGCGCGCCTTAGAGGGATACAACGATGAAAACGCGATGAAAACGCTTGTCGAGGCGTTAGATGATAAAGACACCGGGGTCAAAAGGTACGCGGCGATGGCGATAGTGAAGAGTAGTGAAAAGTCGGAGTTTTTGCTGGGCGAACTTATCGGACTTATGAAGAGTAGCTCAGTGAAAGATAAAGACTACGCGCTTTCCGCACTCGGCGAGCTAAAAGACAAGCGGGCGTTTGATGTGGTACATAACGAAGTCGGCGGCAAATTCAATGCGCAGGCGATATGGGCGCTCGGCAAGTTGAGAGATGAGCGGGCGGTAGACGCTGTCGTCGGGCAGTTGAAGAACACTGACTGGCATATACGCGTCGCGGCGGCCCGGAGCCTCGGTAGTATCCACAGCGAAAAAGCGATACCGGCCCTCAAGGCGATAATTGGCGACGAAAATGTATTCGTTAGAGAATGGGCGGCAAGAGCGCTAGAGGATATCACGGGTAAAGATTATAAGTACAAAAACGAAAAGGAAGAGATAGTGATGCCTACATCGCTGTACAGGTAGCGCGGATCATCTCAGGAAATATATGAAGAATAATGGCATAGGCAACAAAAAAGAATCCATACTCAACCGGATATTGCGGATACCGTTTCTGCTGACCGGTCTCAGGCTGTTCAACCTCGTCGTACTCGGGGTGATGGTATACTATTCATACAGTTATTACGATATCAACGGGATCGACTCCGCTGACCCGCTGATGTACACTAACGCCGCGACCTTCCTCTTCTGGGTGTTCTGGATTGAGGTGATCGTCATCTCAGTGTTGGTACTCGGTCGGATGTGGTGCGCTATATGTCCGCTCGGGTGGCTTAACGGCATACTCTCGACGAACTTCTTAAAGCTCGAATACCCGGCAAAACTGAAAAATAATTTTTTATTGATACTCTTTACATTTTTGGTGACGTTTTTGTCTGTATTCCTGAGCGTACACCGTTACCCGAGTATGACCGCTAAGCTCATTCTTATCTTTGTCGTCACTGTGCTCATCATCGGACTGCTCTTCAAGAAGCGTATCTTTTGCCGCTACCTCTGCCCGATCGGAGGGATGCTAGGGCTCTACAGCAAGGTAGGGCCGGTAGAACTCACCGTAAAAGATAAAGGCGTTTGTGATAAGTGCCAGACGAAACAGTGCGTTAACGGTGAGACTAAGTGGAAAAAAATCTCATGGAGAAAGCTCGTGCTGATGTACGGCTCTGAAAATGACAGTTGTCCGGTGGAGCTGACCCCGAACGCGCTTGAGGATAAGAGCAAGTGTGATTTTTGCCTTAAATGCTTCGAGGTTTGTCCGCACAAGAACCTGAACATAAGCTTCAGGAAAAACTTCGATGACCTGCGCGTAACAAAGCCAGATATCGGTAACGCTCTATTCGCGGTTGTTCTTATGGGGCTGCTGAGTATAGATTTCTTCAAAGTATATCCCAACCTGAGAGATAGCCTGCTCGGTCCGGCAGAAAGAGCGCTAGCGACTGTCGGCACCCTTTCTGCGCCTGTCACAGAGTTTTTGACGAGCGCGATCTATGGGAGCGTACTACTACCGATGACTTTTGTTCTCGTCGTGAGTTTTGTCGCTTTTATCACCGCGCGGGCGGGTGTCAATGATCTTGCCCCATTTGATATAGAGAAAGAATCGATGAGTATAAAGCGATATGGAAGCAGTGCTTTTAAGAAGATCAGCTTTGGTAGGGCTTTCACCGCGACCGCTTTTGGGCTCATCCCAATAATGCTGAGCGCTCATGTTGTGCTTGCTATCGTGAAGTTGAACGCGAAGCTCGGGTATTTCCCGTTCATTTTCAGGGATCCTACCGGGGTGATGAGTTATCTCTCAATCAACGTTTTCAATATTAACTCCCAACCCGGAGTTCTTATTCCACTGGATATATTGCAGTGGATATTGCTCGCGGTACTTGGTGCCGGGCTTGTCGCGAGCGTTTTCGCCGCGCGTAAGATCACCGACTCAAAAACGCGCTCTGGTGACGCGCTTGGCGTTGGCGGGTTCTCCGCAATCACCGCCGGATCGCTTATAATGGCGGCTCTCTACGCAAGCACAGTCTACAACTGGCTCTTCATTCGTGGTCGATAAAGGGCATGTTGCCCAATCTATTGGAGGGGAAATCCCCCTACACTCCCGTTGGTCGCCCCCCCCTTTTTACGGGTACTTACAGCGACGTTTTTTTCGAAAACAGGGAGAATTCTCTATTTGGCAACACTCCCATAAAGTATCTTGCCTTGTTGGTCTCTATGTGACGCGTCCCTGTTAACTTATTTGCTTGACACGAAGCAATGTTTCAGTATACTAGCGAATAGAAACGCGTGGCTAATGTTATGGCTTTATCGCACCAAGCACATGTTTTTATTGCGATAACACCATTTTAGTGTAAAAGTATCGCTATACATGCGTAGGGGCGGAGCCCCTAAATTGTATTGGGCAACATGCCCATGAATGTTGCAATGTGTATTTCGCAATGTAAGTAACATAGGAGTGCGTTTTTTTAGGGGGATTTGTGGAGAAAGTAGAAGCGACCATCTTGATAGTTGATGATGAGCGAATAAATAGAATGCTGTTAAAATCTTTTTTAGGAGAGGGTTACAGTAATCTTTTAGAAGCTGGAGATGGGCAGGAAGCATTAAAATTAATGAATAATAATGATGTTGATCTTGTATTGTTAGACGTTATGATGCCGGTCATGAGTGGGTTTGACGTTCTGAAGATCGTCAGAAAGCACCCCAGACTTCAAAACATACCAATAATAGTCATAACCGCTTTAAGTAGCATTAAAGATAACGCTAAAGCTATCGAATTCGGCGCTGACGGTTTTTTGACCAAGCCTTTTAACAAAATAGTACTCGGAGCGATGGTAAAAAATCTCCTCAAGCAAAATGAGATGCAAAAACGACTGGTCGCGGCCGAGAAAAACGAGATATTCCTCGCGACAGTAGTCACCGCTAATCACGAGATAAATCAGCCGCTAACCAGTATATTATGCTCAGCTAACCTGCTTGAGAAAACTTTTGAAGGTAATAGGATAAAGGATCCAGAGAGTTTCAAGAAGTATATTATGCTGATCGAAACTTCTGTAAAGAAAATTTCAGATACTCTTAAGAAACTTCGGGCGGTAAAGGGGCCAACAACAACCGGTTATGTAGATTCTGTCAGGATGATAGATCTTGAGAGCCCTGAGGAAAAGAGCGAGCCTGTCACAGACATTTACAAGGTAGTGAGTAGGTTGAGGCAGGGTGGAAAAGCGAACAAGATATTTATCATAGATCAAAATAATTCGATATTAGAGCCAGTAAAAGAGTCTCTCTCTGAGAGAGGTCTTGCGGTATCTTCCTTTTCTGATTATCAGGTGATCCTTGAAAGGTTCAAAGAAGACCCTACCGCTGTAGACCTAGTAATGATTGACCTTACTCACCCCACAGAGGGTGGAGGATTAAGGTTGTTTCGTCAGCTAAAAGATATAAATAAAAATGTGAAAATAATTTTATCTTCTGGGGATGATGTAAAGGGTGGAGTTGTTGACGCATTAAAAAACGGCGCGGAGGCATTCTTGCCAAAACCGTATGATATTGACGACTTAGCGCAGGTAATTGAGAAAGCATTAACTGATGCACCATAATTAACTAAAATTACGCGCCGGCGTCACTATTTTGGTTTTAAGACGCGCAGGACATTTACCCCACAAACTGTATTGGGAAATATGCCATTTATAGACTACTACTGTTTTTTTAGTTTAAGGAGATTATAATCAGATGGTCCGCTTATATAAAATTGCACTAACCGTGTTCTGTCTTTTATTTGTTTTGCATACTGCAACCGCTTCTGCCTCTATGTTCAAAAAGCATGACTACGTCATCACATTAAAGAATGCCGAAATAAACTTGTCATTATGGTCTGTGCGAGCTGTTGGAGTTGACAATAGAGACTCAACTGAACAACCGGTATCACCGAAAGCTTCCGAGGACGCCGCACTACTTGACGCGCGAAACAATATTAATAGAGCTCTAAAAAGACTTATGATAAAGCCAGATGACGCTCTTGAGGACAGGATCCTCATCTTCGATGATGTTGACAGAAAAATAGATGAGCTGATAAAAAAGAATACAATAATATTAAAACGAGCGCGGATTAAAGATAGCGGACGGTTCGAGATTATAGCTGAGTTCAAGATAACCGGGGAACTGCTTGATTTCCTCTTTACAAAAAACGATGAGCTTCAAAAAGTTAGTGAAAAAATATTTCACGGCAGGAGCATGTACACATCAATAATATTTGACGCGTCAGAAACAGACTTCGCTCCGATACTCCAGCCAGGAATATTAGACGATGAGGGGAAACCTTACCACCAGCTGGACAGAGGAAATCGCTCAGTTGCCGTAAAATATGGGCTGGTGAGGTATTTTAGGTCGCTAGAGGACGCGAAAAAATCAAAGTTCACCGGGAAGCGACCTTATATTATAAAAGATGTAAAGTCGGATAAGTATAACCCTGACTATTTGGTAGTACCATTTAATATCTTGGAAAAAGTTAATACCCAAGCCTTCAAAAAGGAAATTCTCAAAAAATGCAAAGTGATTATTATTACAAAATGATAGCTAATATATTTAACATTAAGAAAGTGTCAGCTGTTATAGCGGTTCTGGTTCTATATACCGCTTTTTCCGTGACGCTGGCGCAGGCTGCCGCCACGGAAAAGATCACCACTATCGGGCAGAGCGCTATCATCGATGGCAACACAGTAGTAGCGCGTGAAAAAGCGATCAAAAACGCTATGAAGAAAGCTGTTGAGAGCGCTGTCAAGCGACTCGCTTCTTCTGCTACGATTCTCGATAACTTTCAGGTAATCAAAGAAAAAATATACTCAAAATCTAACAGCTACATAAAAAGCTTTAACGTTACAAGCGTTACAGATGAGGTGACGCTCTTTATTGTTACCATTGACGCTGAGGTTCGTTTCGATGACATAAAAAAAGACCTTATCGCCGCGAATATATTATCAGTGAAGAAGGACCTCCCAAAGTTTATTATGTTCGTCGCTGAAAAAGACGTTGATAGTGAGGGTTATAAGTTCTGGTGGGGGAAAGAGAAAGCCGTGCCACCGGTGCTGACCGTAGAAAATGAGATATCAATGCGCTTTACAGAGCAGGGATTCGCTTCGGTAGACAGGAGCGCGGCGTTGAAAAAGTCGAGGGTGAACCCGGATTATGACTCTGATGACCTAAAAGACTCATCAGCGACAGACCTCATAAGACAGACGAGCGCAGAGATAATCATCATCGGGAAGGCACTCGCGACAGTGCTCGGCACAATCGACGGCTCAGAGATGAAATCGGTACTCGGCACAATAAACGCTCGCGTGATAGACCGCACCGGCAAGGTCATCTCGCTTGAGAGCGCGTCAGCGAAAATTTTGCATGTTAACGCGAAAGTCGGTGGTGATGAGGCGCTAAAAAAAGCGTCGTCTATCCTCGCGGATAAGCTTATCGAAGCGGTGAAGTCGGAGTTTGGCGCGGAAGCTACAGAATCACAGCTCATAACCCTGAAGCTAAGCGGCCTCACGTATAAAAGGTTTCGCGATTTTGTGGATATTTTGAAACATGATATCAGAGGCGTTTCGAACATAACGCAGGAAAGCTTTACCAGCGGTGGTGTCGCGAAGATGACAGTTCAGGTCAAAGGCGGCGCCGAGTTTCTGACAAAAGAGCTCTTAAAGCGCGACTTCCCCAGCCTCGATACGCAGGTCATATCAACAACCTCGAGTTTGATCGAGATCACCATAAAGAGCAAGTTCAACCCTGATGATTTACGTTCAATAAGTGATGATGAGGAGCAAAAGACTGAGTAATTAGATTTTGCTAGCGGATCACGGTGTTTCTGATACCGCTTCTGACGCGGGTGTGCCTAGCTTTTCGAAGATATTCCGGCGAAGCTCTTCACCGGTTCTGTAGCCGCTTTGTATATAAAAAATCTTACCTTCACCGTCAACAACCACAGTACCCGGTGTGAACAAAAAACCAAAAAGTTCGGGCGTCGCATAGCTCGTGTCATGCAAAAAGGTGAATGGGAAGTCATAACGCTTGAGATAACGCTGAACCTTTCTAGAACTACCTCTATCAACGCTGATCGCTATAACATTCAGGTCTGGCGCACGCTCCAACATACGCTTCAGATCCTTCTCCTCCTTCATACACGCCCCGCATGATGTCTGCATATATAAGATTACGGATACTTTCCCTCTTATCAGATCAAGCACTTTTTCAGCTTCACCGCTCTGAACATTCGGTAGCGTGATATCCGGGAACATGTCGCCTACCTTTAGCTTTTCAGCAAAAGCTAAGGTCGTAGTGAGTAGTGTTATCGCGACGATTGTAATTACTGTTTTCATTTTCATGATTTGTTAAGTATAACAGGAATGCCGCAAAAAGCAAGTATAAGGCGAGCGCCGTGAGCAACCATTGACATTATGTTCGATTGGATGTATATTTTATGATCCGGCTACATGCAGGTAGGTGGATAATCAGGGGGGTAAAATATGAACCGTAGACTTACAGATAACAGAGCCGTTTTCTTAGTGATCATCACCTTGGCTCTGGTTCTGTGTGTTATTCAAAGAGCTTCTGCGGGCGGTTATTTATTAACTGCAACTCCGAGTATGTTCATGCACACTTTCACTAGCGAGTTGACAGAAGCCGCTTATAAGAATGACACACTAACAGTAAAGATATTGATCAGCAGCAATGTGGATGTCAACGTGAAGAGTAATTACGGTATGACAGCTTTGATGTATGAAGTCACAAATAAGCAGATCGACATAATAAAGTTGCTGATAGAATATGGCGCGGATATCAACGCTAAGAATAGAAGCGGCGAGACAGCTCTGATGATGGGAGCAGAGAAGGGCAGCATGGAGATAGTGAAGCTACTGATAGATAGTGGCGCAGATGTCAACGCTAAGAGTAGCGTGGACGGTTGGACAGCTTTAATGATGGGAGTAGATAATGGTCACACTGATGTAGTGAAGCTACTGATAGATAACGGCGCGGATGTCAACGCGAAGGACAGTAGTGACAATACCGCTTTGAATAAAGGAGCGAATAAGGGTCGCGTTGATATAGTAAATCTTCTGATAAAGAACGGGGCAAACGTTAACGCGAAGAACAAATACGGTTGGGTACCTTTGATGTATGGAGCGCAGAACGGGCATCTTGAGATCCTAAAGCTGCTTATAGATAACGGCGCAAACGTCAATGCGAAGAAGAAGAAGAACGGTAGGACTGCTTTGT
>JAJRXV010000198.1 GCA_024276115.1 Deltaproteobacteria bacterium | reverse complement strand
CCGTTTAGCGATCTGACAGTTATAGCTTTACCGTTGAAATTTATTTGCTCATTATATGTGCCGTCGCTCACTTCTATTGTGTCGCCGTCTGCCGAGGCGTTTATCGCCGCCTGGATAGTTGTGTGGTTCATGCCCGCCGCGCCTACAGTAATGATGCAGGCGGCCGTCATGTCAGAGCCGTCGCAGTCCTGATCGATACCGTCTCGGCAGACCTCAGGCGCGCCAGGATAAATAGAATTGTCACCGTCGTCGCAGTCGCTGTTGTTCGCTATGTAACCGGCAGGAGGTGTTGTGTCGTATACAAAGTCGCTCGCGTCGCCAAATCCGTCAACGTCACTGTCACGATAATATATAGTGCACACCGTAGAATCCGCGCCGTCGCAGTCCTGATCGATACCGTCTCGGCAGACCTCAGGCGCGCCAGGATAAATAGAATTATCACTGTCGTCGCAGTCGCTGTTGTTCACTACATACCCTGTCGGTTGCGATTCTGCCTGCGTGCTTACAGTAGGATCGCCGAAGCTATCACCGTCAGCATCCTTGAAGAATGTGCCCTGACTGACGCACGCGTTGTCAGAGCCGTCGCAGTTTTGGTCTATGCCGTCACTGCATGTCTCGGTCGCGCCCGGGTATACCGTGCTGTTTGTATCATCGCAGTCGCTACCGTTAGCGACATATCCATACGGCTTTGAGCTACTGGTGACCCTGCCGACCACGCCATCTTCGCCGTAGCCGTCTCGGTCAGCGTCGCGGTAGTAATAGTTGTCGTCACCGCCGTCGCAGTTTTGATCTATCCCATCACCAACCTTGTCTGTCGCGCCCGGGTGTATAGAAGCGTCAGCGTCGTCGCAATCGTCAACCGTTGTGTAGCCGTCGCCGTCGCCGTCAACACCCTCAGTGTCGCACTCTTTGTCAGAACCGTCGCAGTTTTGGTCTACGCCATCGCCGCATATCTCTGTCGCGCCCGGGTGTACCGAAACGTCAGCGTCGTCGCAATCGAGAAGTGTTGAGTAGCCGTCACCGTCGGCATCCGTCAGACCATCGTCGGTAGCGTCAGGACATACGAGATCGCTACCATTGCAGTCTTGATCGATAGCGTCACCGCACACCTCTGTCGCGCCCGGGTATATAGAGGCATTAGCGTCGTCGCAATCGCCCCGCGTAACCGTGTAGCCATCACCGTCACCGTCTACTTCGGCATCGAAAAAAAGTATGTAAGAACCGTTACCGGTGAGCTTCATGAAGTACTTTCCGCTCGTTAAGCATCTCCATATGAAGTCGAGATTCGCGCCGGTTTTTTTTAGTCTTGAGCTGGCGCTACTTACGCTACCGTCGCTCGCCGCGATCGGGGTTGCGCCGTCAGTATCGTAGATAGTCATCAGAGCGTCTGTCATGTCAGCGGATGTGAGGTCGAATGTGTAAACCGTGCCTTCAACAGCCTCAAACCTGTAAAGTTCAGAGGCTGAACCATCGAGAACGCCTGAGATAGGGGCGGCAGTCGTCAGCTCTGTCGCGTCGCTAGTGTCAGTAGCGCCAGTGTCGTCATTAGATGAGTTACAGCTGAAGATAATCATAAAGATCATCAGCGATAGAGTAATAAGTAGCGGTTTAACGAATCGGTTTGTTCGCATTGTTTTATGCCCCTTAATGTTAAAATGTAATTACATGTTGCAGTATATCAATAATTAGATTAAGAGGTCAAGAATAATTAATCGGCATGTTGCCCAATGCAATTTAGGGGGATTCCCCCCTAAACTCCCGAGCATCGCGATGCTGGTCGCCCCCCCTTTTTACAGGTACTTACAGCGATGGCTTTTTTGAAAACAGGGAGAATTCTCTATTTGGCAACAGTCCCTTAATGCTCTGGAGATGACTCGTAATTCTCACACCCATATCATTAAAAAATGTTCGATATATTAAAAAAATGCCCTGTCTCCTTCGCTACTTAAAATAGTGGGGTAGCGCCAAAAATTTATTTATTGCAATTCTTGAAAACTCACTGTATTATAAATAAAAAAGGGAGTACGATGATAATAAAAAACGCGAAAAAAGTGCTCGAGATAGAGGCGCAAGCGATAAGCAGCCTGATCGACACGATAGATGATAATTTTACGAAGGCGGTGGAGTACATACTAGCCTCGACCGGTAAGGTGGTCGTCACCGGTATCGGAAAGTCCGGTATAATATGCAAGAAGATCGCCTCGACGCTCGCCAGCACCGGAACGCCCGCGATATTTCTGCATCCGGCGGAAGCGGCGCATGGTGATCTCGGGATGATTGTCCGCGACGATATTGTGATAGCTATATCGAACAGCGGTGAGTCCGAGGAGCTTTTGAACATACTACCGGTGCTGAAGCGGATGGGTATCAAGCTCATAAGCATAACCGGTAAGGCGGATTCCACGCTGGCGCGGTTCGGCGATGTCGTGCTGATCGTACATATTGAGACCGAAGCGTGTCCGCTTGGGCTCGCGCCGACAGCAAGCACAACGGCGACGCTCGCGCTTGGTGACGCGCTCGCGATCTCGCTCCTGAACGAGCGCGGTTTTAATGAGAACGATTTCGCGCTTGTCCACCCCGGCGGCAGTCTCGGGCGACGGCTTCTACTGACCGCGAAAGACATGATGCACAGCGGTGACGATATTCCGCTGACGAGCGGGGAGAGTTCGGTCAAGGACGCGATGTTCATAATCACCGCAAAGCGTTTTGGTGTCGTGGGGATACTTGGCGACGATGACCGGCTGATCGGTATAATCACCGACGGTGACATAAGGCGCGCGCTCGAAAAAGACCCCGACATCCTGAGCAGGAAGGCAAAGGATATCATGTCGCGCGATCCTAAGATGATAGCGCCGGAGTCACTCGCGGCGAAAGCGCTCAACACGATGGAGATGTATTCGATCACTTCGCTTTTTGTCGGGAGTGATAAGAAAAATATCGAAGGAATTGTCCACATACACGACTTATTAAAGAAAGGGGTAGTGTAAATGATGACTGATGAAGAAGTTTTTATGCGCGCGCAGAGGATTAAAGCGCTGATACTCGATGTTGACGGTGTCCTCACCGATGGCAAGATAATCTACGGGAACGGCGGTGTAGAGCTGAAGGCGTTCGACGTGAAAGATGGGCATGGTCTGAAGCTATTGCAAAGAAACGGCATCGAGCTGGTGATAGTCACAGGGCGGGAGTCAGAGGTAGTCGCCAGAAGAGCGGAGGAGCTCGGGATAAAGCGCCTATACCAGAAGGCGATCGATAAACTCGTGGTGTATGAGGATATCAAGCGGGAGCTTGGGCTCGAGGATGAGAGCTTCGCCTGTATCGGGGATGATCTGCTCGACATACCGATCGCGAAGAGAGCTGGGCTGTCAGTCGCGGTCGCCGACGCGAACAAGGAGCTGAAGGCGCGGTCAATGCTTATCACAAACGCTGTGGGCGGCAATGGCGCGGTCAGAGAGCTGTGCGAGATAATCCTGAAATCACAAGGGCTCTGGCAGGACGTATTAAAGCGGTACGACAGGTAACAAACTCAACACGACAGGGGGACGGCATGATGCCGCAGTCAATATATTAGTAATGAACAAAGTTTCACAAAAATTGAAAGCTTTATGAATTATTGCTTGACTTATTTCATTAAAGGAGGAGAAAAAATGAAAGAGAAGCGGATTTTCAAGTGGAGTAGCGTCTTATTGGTTTTACTGTTTATATCTTCTTCGATGCTGTCTGGATGCGTCACCATGAAGGCCGGGACAAGCGTTGGTCCGCTTAGCGCCGGTCAGATCGCCGCACTGGTCAGGGAGCTGAACGAGACCGAATCGAACGATCGCGCGCTAGAGATCGCCGACACGCTGCTTAAGGTTGGCAAGCCGGTAATGAGAGACCTTTACCTTACCGCGCTGTTGAACTCCGCGAGGCGAAACTCGTTCGAAAAAGATGAATCGAGATTACAACGAGCGCGTTTTGAGAAGAGATCATCAAAAATCATCAAAGCTATCGATCCTGATAGCCGGGTCAGCGAGGCGTGGTTGATGGAGGAGATATTACCCGACCTGAAGAGGTACGCAAACGACAAGACCCTTGATAAATTCACCCGTGAAAACATAATCGATATGATAGACGAATATAGCCGGCGGAGTAACCGTTAATAAATATTATTAACCCGGCAATAAAATTCAGTGTAAAATATTTCGTCAACAGAGAAACTGTTCCCGTCCGCCCAACCTCCCCGAGTCCCACCACACCGTCATTCCCGAGGTAGTAATCGGGAACCCAGGACTAAAACAGTGAGCAAAGCGAATAAGCTTTGCTTTAGTTTAATGGGATGTTTGGAGTCTGGCTCCCCGATAGAGACACTCGGGGATGACGGTGGTGGACAAAGCCCACCCTACCCTCTGTCCCATTTCCTCTAGAACCCTCGAACCCTGGTCTTTCGACCCCTAGTTTTTTAAACATCAAGGTTCTTAACATTCATAGCGTTCGTCTCAATAAACTTACGTCGCGGCTCCACCTGATCGCCCATCAACACGCTGAAGATATCATCGGATTCGTATATATCCTCCACCTTCACCTGCACGAGCGTCCGTTTTTCAGGGTTCATCGTCGTCTCCCAAAGCTGATCAGGGTTCATCTCACCGAGTCCCTTATATCGCTGGATGTAAAAACCTTTCTTCCCTAGATCGACTACTGTTTCGAGCAGCTCACCGATACCGTGCACCGCTACGCTCTTCGCGTCCTTCGCGTCTTTCAGGGATACTACAAAGTCCGCGCCGAGGCTCTCTTGCAGGTAGCTGTGATTGTTGACCATCCCAGAGAATATCGACGAAAGCACAAGCCGCTTATCTATCAGCGTCTCCACGTCGCGCTTACCCCTCCTCCAGCGGATACTCACGTAAAAATGCTTCTCCTCCACCTCGACCGCGCGCACATGAACCACACCGGCGCTACTGTCGCCGGTCAGAGTTATGCTGCACACTGTCTCCTTCGGCTGTGGTGGCTCCGCTGCCTCTGGCTCTCCGGGCTCTTCCGCGCCATCATCGGTAGTGTCAGAAGCGAACATATCGTCCATAGTTTCGGTAGTCGCCTCTTCTGTATCATCAGCCGCGTCACTCTCTGGCTCTGGAGTCTCTGGCTCTAGAGCCTCTGGCAGTTCTGGTTCTGGTTCCTTGATGTATTCAAACTCAACACCGCCGAGCGCGTTTCGGAACTCATTCTCCTCCTCTGCGAGGAGCTTATCATCATCGCTCATCATCGCTGTAGCGGCGCACTTTGTCAGCGACAGCTCAACCTTCGAGAATGGTGATATTTCGTGTATATCTTTCAGCACACTGCATATTATACTGTTCAGGTTGGTGAAACTGTCAAAATTATCCTCCGAGATCCCCTTGTCGCACAGCATTTGAGTCGCTTCAGGGTCATAGCCCATCGTATCGAGCTTATCTAGGTACTGCTCGTACTCGTTTATTTTGCTTATGAAAGTCTTCAAGCTGTCGCCAAGGTACTCATGACCGGTCGCGACCATCTTCACCGACGCGCGCTCTATGCTCTGCTCGATCAGGAACTTGCGCAACTCCTTCTCATCCCTCATATATCTTTCCATTTTACCCTTCTTCACCTTGTAGAGCGGTGGTTGAGCGAGGTAAAGATGACCGCGCTGAATCACTTCCTGCATCTGCCGGTAGAAGAATGTCAGCAAAAGCGTTGTGATGTGTGAGCCGTCAACGTCGGCGTCAGTCATGATGATTATCTTGTGGTACCGTAGCTTAGCGACATCGTAGTCAAGCTTACCGATACCGGTGCCGAGCGCAGATACGAGCGTTCGGATCTCCTGAGATGAGATCATCTTGTCAAACCGCGCCTTCTCAACATTGAGTATCTTACCTTTTAGCGGTAGGATCGCCTGGTTTTTCCGGTCACGCCCCTGCTTCGCCGAGCCGCCCGCGGAATCTCCCTCGACTATATAAATCTCACTCAGCGCGGGGTCTTTCTCCTGACAGTCAGCGAGTTTACCCGGCAACGCTGTGCTGTCGAGCGCGGACTTCCGCCTGGTTAGCTCCCGAGCCCGCCGCGCCGCGTCACGCGCACGCGCCGCCTCCACTGATTTTTGGATTATGTTCTTACCGACCGCCGGGTTCTCCTCAAGGAAGTACCCTAAATGCTCGTTCATTATCGCTTCCACGATACCTTTTACGTTGGTGTTACCGAGCTTCGTCTTTGTCTGCCCCTCAAACTGCGGGTTCGGTATCTTCGCGCTTATGACGCAAATCATCCCCTCACGGACATCATCCCCAGAGAGTGAACCCTTAAAATCTTTCTTCAGCAGGTTGTGGCTCGTGGCATAACTGTTAAGGGAACGGGTGAGCGCGGCCTTGAATCCAGACACGTGCGTCCCTCCCTCTAGTGTGTTGATATTATTCGCGAAAGAATAGATGCTCTCAGAATATTTATCGTTATACTGCATAGCTATCTCGATCCGCACACCGCTCTTTTCACCTTCAAAGTATATCGGTTTCGGGTGCAAAAGGCTCTTATTCTTGCTCAAGTCCTCAACGAAAGAAACGATACCACCGGCGTATTTGAACTCGTGCTTCTTCAGCTCGTCAGACCGCTCATCCTCGATCGAGATGTAAAGCCCCTTATTGAGGAACGCGAGCTCCCGAAGCCGCTGAGACGCTGTGTCGAAATTGAAATCGTTCTGCTCGAAGATAGTGAAATCAGGCTTGAAACGGATTTTTGTGCCCGAACGCTCAGTCTTACCGACGACTTTCATATCTGCCTGCGGCACACCCTTCTTGTACTGCTGATAATGCACTTTTCCGTTACGGCGAATCTCGAGGTCAAGCGTATCTGAGAGCGCGTTGACGACAGAAATACCGACACCGTGCAAACCACCGGATACTTTGTATGTGTCGTTGTCGAACTTACCGCCGGCGTGCAGTTTGGTCATGACCACCTGCGCCGCGGAGACCCCCTCAGTCGGGTGTATCGCGACAGGAATCCCCCGGCCATCGTCCTCTATCGTGATGGAGCCGTCTATATGGATGATAACGAAAATCTCCTTACAGTGCCCGGCCATCGCCTCGTCAACGCTGTTATCCACGACCTCCTTGATGAGGTGGTGGAGTCCGTTTACCCCTGTGTCGCCGATGTACATCCCCGGACGCTTCCGCACCGCCTCGAGCCCTTCGAGGACTTTGATGTTACTCGCTCCATAATCGGCGCTTACCGCCATTTTCGTATCTTCTGCTTCCATTGAATCCCCTTATATATAAAATCAAGTCCTATTAATAAATTTTGAGGCATATTAGCACCTTATTACATTTTTTGCAATGTTTTTTCTGGATTTTTCCTGTTTTTTCGTGGCGGATATGTTTAGTTATATTAGCGCGTTAGGCGTATGTGGCGGTTCTGAGGAGAGCTCGCGCCGGATTTGCCGGGGCGCTGATGTGGCGGGGGAAGTAGTTAGAAAGGCTCCTGCACCACTCCAAAACCTTCATCCTGAATTTTAAAACCGTCATCCTGAATTCATTTCAGGATCTAAGGCTCCTGCACCACTCCAAAACCGTCGTCCTGAATTTTAAAACCGTCGTCCTGAATTCATTTCAGGATCTGGTAATCCTATAAATGCGGATAGATCCCGAAACCAGTTCGGGACGACGGCAGGAGTATTACACTTTATTTCAGTTTAATATTATTAACCTGGCAATTAAATAAGTAGTCATGAGTCACAATATCAAAGGCTTTTGGATGTACTTATTATTACCGCGCGTTATTTAAAACGTCATCCCCAAAAGCCTTCTATTGGGGGTCCAGACCTCAAACATCCCATTAAACTAAAGCAAAGTTTATTCGCTTTGCTCAGGGGCATGTTGCCCAATGCAATTTAGGGGGATTTCCCCCTACACTCCCGTTGGTCGTACCCCCTTTTTACAGGTACTTACAGCGATGGCTTTTTCGAAAACAGAGAGAATTCTCTATTTGACAACAGTCCCCTCAGAGTTTAGTCCTGGTTTCCCGATTAAAGCCTCGGGAATGACAGTGTGGCAATCTCGGAATGACGTGGCGTGAAAACTATACATTTTGTTGACGGGTTAATACATAAAAAAAGGTCGTGCAGTCTTTTAGAGGGCTTAGCGCGGTCTCAAGGTTTAGCGTTTTTGCGCTGTCGTAAAACTTCTGACCACAGATGCTACGCATAGCTTTTTTGCGCTTTTATTTATTTCAAAAAAATACGCTCGGATTAAAATATTATTGACATTACGCAAAAAATATGCAATAGTTACGAGCAGGTAGAGCGCATTTACCCTGAGAGAGCATGACGTCAAAACAACGTTATACGCTCAAGGTGGGTGGCTCCATACGTGTACATTCTCTTTGCCAACCAGGAGGTAGTTTATGAAGAAAAATATTTTAAAAGTGATACTTCTGCTCGCTTTAGTCTCAATGATAAATGCCTGCGGGGGAGGGGCTGACCTGAAGTACTCAAAAGGGGTAGAGATTCTCAAGACGGGTAGTATTGGGTTAATCGATGAAATACAAGACAGCAATAATCTTCCTTTGAAGCATTACAAGCTTTACCTTGACAAGAGCGGTAAAGTAATAAAGCAGGAATACATTCAGACCGGAAAAGTCAAAAGAGCCACAAAGTTCAAGTATGACAAAAGTGGAAAACTGACAAAAAGCTCACATTATAGTCGCGGAGAATATAACGGTATTTCAGAGTTTGAATACGACGATAGCGGCTCTTTGGTCAAAGAAATCGTCTTTAATGAAAACCATAAAAAAATGTTTGAAAAAAAGTTTTAAACCGCTAAAACTGTCGTCCTGAGTTTGAGGCGCGCCTCTTATTTCAGAGCCTGTTCGCTCGTCGCGTCAGCCGTAACACGGCAACATCTGAAAAGTGTAGCATATAATACACTTTACATCCAAACTTAATCATATCATACCATAAATACAACTGAGTCGCGGGGCAACAACCGCGACTTTTAGCTTCTTTAAGCAAGTTGCGCACTCTCGCTTTTTGGCACAGATATTGCTTACTATGCTATAGTATCAAAGTTGCAAAAAAAACTAATCAAATTTTATTTACAGGAGCATATCTATGAAAAAAATCTTAACCCTTATTCTCGCGGCGCTACTACTATTATCGGTCTCAGCGTGTTCAGACAGCGGCGGCAACGGTTCTTCTGCCACCACCAAACAACATGACGCAACGTGGGCGACAACAGGGCATCAGGTAGAGGCGGCAACGAACGGTACAAGCGCGTGCGCTGATTGCCACGGCGCGGACTACTTCGGTGGCAACTCCGGCATCGATTGCTATGAGTGCCACTTTGGTCCTACCGGCAAGTATGAACTATCTGACGTGATAGAAGTAGTCGGTATCGCCCCGCTCGAAAAACGAAGCGACAGCGCCGGGAACAGCGTGGTGACAACACCGCTACCGAATGTCGCGGTGAACAGTTATGTGTACTTAAATGCGGTGACAGCGACCGCTGACAGCTCGGTTACGTGGAGTTTATCTACAAAGCCCGGCGGATCGGGCGCGTCGCTCGACAGCGCGAATAGCGCGGAGGTGAACTTCCGCCCTGACAAAACCGGATTCTACAAAGCTGACGTGACGGTAGTGAAGGCTGACGGCACAGATACCGGCTCAGTCGTGATCTACGCGAACAAGTGGATAGGCGCCGCGACCTGCGAGTCATGCCACCAGAGCAACTACACGTCATGGAACTCTACCGGTCACGCAGGCATAAACGATAAACTGCTCGAGGAAGATTTTAATGGCGATCGGACATATCAGGAGTCATGCTACCAGTGCCACACTGTCGGCTACAACCCGGCGGATTACGCGGACAACAACGGTTATGACGACGTGGTGAAGGACGCCGGATTCACCCTCGACAGCCTTTCTGACCTTTCGAGTTTTGATGAGTTCAAGACCACCTACCCGAAGCTCGCGGCGCTCTCTAACGTACAGTGCGAGAGTTGTCACGGCCCCGGTGCGGAGCATATCGGTATGTCATCCCTCAGCGAGAAGGTATGCGGTCAGTGTCACGACGCCGGCAGCGCGAACATGAAGGTGTTCCAATGGCGG
Source organism: Deltaproteobacteria bacterium (assembly GCA_024276115.1). Taxonomy (GTDB): domain Bacteria; phylum Desulfobacterota; class JAJRXV01; order JAJRXV01; family JAJRXV01; genus JAJRXV01. The sequence goes on along the minus strand of JAJRXV010000198.1, from coordinate 13,552 downwards.
CTCTCAGGGCATGGCGACTACGACGCGAAAGCGTTCACCGATCATGTCGGGGATAACGCTCAAGAGTGCGCCCGATGTCACAGTGGCGCGGGTTTTGTTGACTACGCGGCTGGTGTCGCGGAAGCGCAGAGGCGGTCAACATTCCAGCCGGTGACGTGCGCGGTGTGTCACGATCCGCACTCAGCGACCAACAGCCACCAACTCCGTACGCTTAGCGATGTAACGCTCGCGGGCGGAACAGTCATCAGCGATGGCGGCGCCGGTAAGCTCTGCATGAACTGCCACCAGTCAAGGCGCGACTCTGACAGCTACGCTACTAGCAATACGAACAACAGCTTCGGGCCGCACAACTCGCCGCAGGCGGATGTTTACAGCGGTAACGGCGCGTATGATTATGGCTTGGATATCGCGATAACAGCGACGCACGCGGGTCGAGTGACAAATTCATGTGTCGGGTGTCACATGGCGAAGCCAAGCTCAAGCGACTTTGATCTCTTTAGCGCCGACGATGGCGCGTATGTCGCCGGACAGCACACGTTCAAGATGAAGTACGGCGAAGCCGAAAACGTGAACCCCTGCACGAGCTGTCACAGCGGTGTGACGACCTTCAACTTCACCGCGGACGCCGACTACGACGGTGACGGCGCGATAGAAGGAGTGCAGGACGAGGTGAAGGGGCTTTTGGACGCGCTCGCGAAGAAACTGCCGCCGCTCGACTCGACCGATGTTGATTCCACCACTACCGGATTCTCTGATGACCAGCTGAAGGCGGCGTACAACTACCTGCTCTTCTCGCGGGATGGCAGCTATGGCGCGCATAATTTCGGGTATACTGTGTACATGCTTCAGACGAGCTACAAGAACCTCACCGGTAGCGATATCCCGGGGGGGACACTCTACTCTCCATAGCGTTTTTTCAGGCTGGTGGGGTTCTTCTCCACCAGCTTTTTTATAAGGGGAGTGTTGCCAAATAGCAAATTCTCCCTGTTTTCAAAAAATCCATCGCCGTAAGTACCTGTAAAAAGGGGATGCGACCAACATATAGATTGTATTGGGCAACATGCCCCTCGGGAATGACGGTGTGAAGCTTGCGGTAATAATGTACTGACAGGTGTGGCTGAACGGGGAGAAGCGCCACAATAAGCCCCCCAAAAAAACATCTTAATGGTGAGAAAAAGCATTTGACTCGAAAACATTTTTTTGCTATATTTTAAATCTATTACTATTTAGTGCTACATAATTTCAAGTTGATCGTTTTAACCTGCGGTAAACAAATATTTAACAGGAGAATCTTTTGCCCGGATTAGCTGGTGTGCTAAACAGCAGTGAACACAACTGCCATATTCGCACAATGTGTGACGAGATGAACTACCTTGAGCATTTCAAGAACTATACCTCGGCTCATGCCCATGATAAGTGCGCGTTTTCTTATACTTTTATTGAGGTGGACGGCGATGAGGAGACGCGGAGCAAGTACGAAAAAGATGGCGTTATGGTCATCTTTAACGGGGAGATCGCGAACGTTGACGAACTGCGCGCCACCCACGGTATAGATGCCGGCGGGAGTGAGGCGGAAACCGTCTATAAGCTCTACACCGCTTATGGTGAGGGGTTTTTCAGCAAGCTCAAAGGCTCGTCGAACTATGTGATCCACGACTTCCCCAACCAACGCGTTTACGTCTCGAACGACCGCTTCGGGATGCACCCGATCTACTACTCCAAAAAGGGCGACACGTTTCTCTTTTCGTCGGAGGTGAAGCCTCTGCTCGCCACCGGTATGATGCCGAAAAAGCTGAATTACAAGGGTGTCGCGGACTTTTTTACGTTCGGTTTCACGCTCCAGCATGATACGATGATAGATGGTATCGATGTTCAACCGCCCGGTACAGTGCTCAGGTACGACCTGCGCGACAAGAGCCATAAGTTTATAACATACTATAATATATACGATTATCGTGAAAAACATACACTCAAAGAGAGCGAGGTCTATGACCTCATCACCGAAAAACTCGACGAAGCGTGCAAGCGTTCTTTCAACACCGACGAAAACTGGGGGTTGCTCCTCACCGCCGGTCTTGACACGCGCGCGATGGTCGCCTCCGCGCTGAAATACACCGACCACATTGAGACGTTCACCTACGGAATTCCGGGCTGTATCGATGAGGCGCTGGCGAAAAAACTCGCGAAGAAACTCAACACCGAGCATCGGTTTTATGAGTACGACGGTAGCTACCTGACCGGTCACGCGGAGAATATCACGCGGATGACTGACGGGATGCTGAACTACTTCCACACCGCCGGCACGACGACGTATCAGGATATGCGCAAGGTCAATCCGCGGATGGTGAGCGGTGAGGGTGGCGGTTTTTCGCGCGGTGGTCATCAGGGGATAAAAAACCTGCGCTGTAATACGAAGGATGAGCTTATGGAGCGGCTTTACGCTGGGATCACGCGGATATTTGACCTAAAGCCGGGGTTTAACCTGTTCAATGATGATTTTTTTAAGCGCGTGGTGAATATCCCCAAGGAGTCGCTGCGCTGTACTTTTAATAAATTTAAGGACTTCCCTCACCGGGAGACGCTCAACATGTACCACCTGCATGAGCGGTTTCGGAAGTTCGGTCCGGCCGGGTTCCAACTGAAGCGGCCTTACCTGAAGATCGTTTACCCTTTTATGGATGACGACTACATAGAGACACTCCTTAAGACACCGGAACACTTGAGGAATAACACTTCCGCGACTCACATAAACATGATAAAGCGGCTCGACCCCGCGCTCGCGAAGTGGATAAACGAGGCGACGATGCTACCGCTTGACAGCCCGCCCTTTATGAACTTTATCGCGAAGCATGTGATGAAATATAAGCAGAAGTTCGAGAAGCTTACCAAGCTCAACCTATCGAAATATAAGCCGTATCTCATGTTTGACAAATGGCTGAGGGATGAGCTGAAGGGGTTCGCGACCGACCTGCTCTTCTCGAAGCGGACTCAGGAGCGCGGTTTTTATCACCAGAAGAATGTCCGCGCGATGTTTGACGCGCACCTCAGCGGGCAGTGCGATTTTAGCGAGAAGATCTGCGGGCTTATGTCGTTCGAGATGTTTATGCGGATGTATATTGATTAGGAGCGGGGCGTGGGCATTGATTTTATTGTAGTTTGCACCCTCCCCTTCACTCCCGTAAGTTGAGACTTCCCATCAAGGGAGGGGAAATATTTAAAACCGTGCAAAACGCTTTTACTTGAATTTTTATATTTTATCTGATATTTTATTCTTATGGCTAACAAAAAACCGATGACAGAAAGTGACATCAAGAAGAAATTCGCGAAGATACAAAAGCGGTTGAAGCGGCACTGGGGGCATATCTGCCAGCTTACCGATTCTTTGCAGACGGTCATCGTCGTGCCATCGCTCACGCTTGACAGCAAGGAGCTGAACAAGATCACCGGCATTGTGCATTATGAGGAGCGTTTCCTCTTTATGCTGATGCTGCTGCGGCAACCTAAGTGCGAGATAATCTTCGTTACATCGCAGCCTATACACCCGTATATTATCGACTATTACCTGCAAAATCTGCCCGGAATACCATACAGCCACGCGAAAAAACGGCTCAAGCTTTTCACCACCTATGACGGCTCTGAACTGCCGCTGGCACAAAAAATACTCGATCGCCCACGCCTCCTGAAGCGGATAAAGAACGAGATCAAGGAGTTTAAGACCGCGCACCTCGCTACATTCGTCACGACCCCGCTCGAGAGGGAACTGGCGGTAAAGCTCGACATAGCACTGTACGGCACCGACCCCGACCTCAACGACCTCGGCACCAAATCCGGTAGCCGCGAGATATTCAAAACTGTCGGTGTCAAGTGCCCGGAAGGTTTTGAGGATATTTCGACAAAATCCGAACTTGTCCGCGGCGCGCTTGAGCTATTCAAGGCGGAACCCGGGATGAAGAAGGTGCTGGCGAAACTCAACCACGGCTTCAGCGGTGAGGGTAACGCGATCATCAGGAGGCCGAAGGGGGATCGCCCAACACTCAAGTCGGTCGAGGAAAGCGTAAAGAAGATGAAGTTCCTCGCGAGGGATGAAACAGTCGCGGGCTTTTTCGCGTCGCTAAAAAAAATGGGCGGGGTCGTGGAGAGCTTCATAGAATCGAAGAAAGTCCTCTCCCCGAGCGTCCAGCTCAGGATCACACCGTTCGGGAAGGTGGAGCTACTCTCGACGCACGACCAGATACTCGGTGGCGCCGGGAATCAGGTCTACCTCGGGTGCAAGTTCCCCGCCGCCGCGCTATATCGGAGCAGGATACAAGATGACGCTTATGAGGTCGGGCTTGAGCTGGCGAAACTCGGTGTGATCGGAAGGTTCAGCGTCGATTTTATCATCCTCGACAATAAAAGCGCTGAGGAGTGCTACGCGATCGAGATAAACCTGCGGAAGGGCGGCACGACGCACCCCTTCCTGACGCTTGATTTCCTTGTTGACGGAAAATATGACCCCGAGTCTGGCGAATACTTCTCCAAGTCCGGCGTGAAAAAATATTACATCTCCTCTGACAATGTAGAAAAAGAGAAGTACAAAGGGATATTACCCGATGACCTCTTCGAGATAGCTTCGCTCGAAAATGTATACTACTCGAGCCTGACCGAGACCGGAGTCGTCTTCCACCTCATCGGCGCGCTCTCAGAGTTCGGGAAGGTCGGCATAACCTGTATCGGCAACTCGATAGAGGAGTCCCAGCAGTATTTTGATAAAATCGTCAGCCTCCTCGAAAAAGAAGCTGAGAAGAATATAAAGGACAGGGGGCAAGGGGAATAGGGTTCTAGTGGGAAAGGGTAAATGCGTTTTTCCCCACTACCACACTATTAACATGGTAATCAAATAGGTGATATTTTCGCCACGTCATTCCGGGGTTGCCACACTGTCATTCCCGAGGTTTTAATCGGGAACCCAGGACTAAAACATATTGAGCGAAAGCGAAAAAACTTTAAGTTTAACAGGATGTTTGGAGCATGGTTCCCTGATAGGAGACTAGTCTCGCGCACTCGGGGATGACGGGGTGGAGGCGCTCGGAAAACACTACACATTTAGTTGCCGGGTTAATATATATAATATCTTGAGACCGCGTTGAGGGTCAACCCCGCGACGCTCTCCTGTGCGTCATCGTGATACGCGGCCGCGGCAATCATCGCCGCGTTATCGGTGCAGAGTATTTTTGATGGTATTGTCACTTCCACCCCGTGTTTTTTTCCCTCGGCGAGAGCTTTTTCACGCAGGCGGCTGTTCGCCGCGACCCCACCGGAGATCACGAGGTTTTTGATACCATATTTTTTCAGCGCTCTGAAGGATTTAAAGACTAACACATCCACGATAGCTTCCTGGAATGACGCTACAATATCGTTCATTCTGCTCTCTAAGAAGTCGTCTGGTTTGTCGATTACGTAGTTTCTGAAGGATGTTTTGAGGCCGCTGAAGCTGAAATCGAACGAGCCTTTGTTGAGCATCGCCCGCGGAAACTTGTGGAACGTCTCGTCACCGCTCTTAGACATTTTATCGATCACCACTCCGCCGGGGTAACCGAGTCCGACGAGCTTTGAGACTTTGTCGAACGCCTCGCCCGCCGCGTCATCGCGCGTGCGCCCGAGTAGTGTAAAATCATTATGGTTTTTCACAATATACAGTTCAGTATGACCACCGGACACCAAGAGCGATATGTATGGATACGCGACATCGTTTTCGAGTTGAGCGGCGTAGATATGCCCTTTCAGGTGGTTCACCCCGATGAGCGGGATATTTTTGCTGTACGCGACAGATTTGGCGAATGATATCCCGACGAGTAGCGACCCGATCAGCCCCGGGCCCTTCGTCACCGCGACAGTGGTTATGTCGTCGAGTGTCATATTGGAGACTTCGAGCGCCTCTGTCACAACATACGAGATAGTCTCAATATGCCGCCTTGACGCGAGTTCTGGCACAACACCACCGTACTTCGCGTGGAGCCGCACTTGAGAGTTTATCACGTTTGAGAGTATTTTTTTACCGTCTACAACTACTGCCGCGGCAGTCTCGTCGCAGGAAGATTCTATAGCTAGAATAACGCTTTTGTTTGGTTTCACAGATTAATGTCTGACCTCAATAACTTTTTTGATCACCTTAAACAGGTCGTTGAGCTCTATCGGTTTATGCAGAAACTCGATAGCCCCGAGGTTCATCGCCTCAAGGTATGTTTCCACCTCGCCGTAACCGGTGATAATAACTACCTTAACCCCTGGTATCAGTTTTTTTATCTCCCTCAGGAAAGTCAATCCGTCCATCCCGGGCATTTTGATATCAGTGATTATTATGGATGCGGGGTTGTTCCTCAGCACCTCTAAGGCTTCAATGCCGTTCGCGGCGGTGAAGACTTTATAACCCTTTATTGACAGTAGTTTAGAGAGCCCTAACCTCGCCTCGTCCTCATCGTCTACTACCAGAATATTCTGTATACTTTCTATAGTATTTAACATCGCGCTTAACATTTGTCCCCCTTAATAATAAAAAGGTAACAAGAAACAATCTATTGTCAAGCGCTAAAAAATAAAAATAAATGTACTACAAGAAAGTGTTCATGTTCGCCGCGAAATAATCGACTGTGTTCGCGAGCCCCTCCTCAAAAACCACCTCCGGGGAGTACCCCAAAAACTTCTTGGCGCGGCTTATATCCGCCAGCGAGTGCTTCACATCACCTTGCCGCGCGGCACGATATTCGGTGTTCGCCGGCCTGTCGAATCTGCGCTCAAGTAGCTTCAGGAGCTGATTCAGCGATATCCGCTCTCCACAAGCTATGTTGAACACCTTGCCATTCGCGTCATCAGATGATAGCGCCGCTCTAATGTTCGCCTGCACGACGTTGTCGATATAAGTAAAGTCGCGCGTCTGCTCGCCATCACCGTACACAGTTGGTGTAGTATCCTTCAAAAAAGCCGATATAAAGCTTGGTATTACCGCCGCGTAAAGTGATTTTGGATCCTGCCGCGGTCCGAACACGTTGAAGTACCGCAGGCTTACAGTCTTGACACCGAAAATACTATGGTATATCCGCATATACTCCTCCGCGGTGAACTTCTGCAACGCGTACGGTGAGAGCGGTTTTGCCGGCATCGTCTCGATCTTCGGCAAGGTCGGGGTGTCGCCATACGCCGATGATGACGCGGCGTACACGATCTTTATGTCCGCGTCGCTCTTCCGCGCCGCCTCTAATATGTTCAGCGTGCCATTTACGTTGATGTCGTGGCTCATAGCGGGGTCCGCCACCGACCGCGCCACTGACGGAAGCGCTGCCTGATGCAAAACGCAGTCAACCCCCTCAATCGCCGCGGTAACTGTCTCAGCGTCGCGGATGTCACCCTCGATGAACTCGAATCGCGCCACGACCTCACTGCATAGTTTTTTTGTGAACGCCAGGTTCTCACGCTTACCGGTAAGGAGGTTGTCAAGCGCTTTCACATTGTAACCATCCCTAAGCAGACGCTCAGTGAGGTTTGAGCCGATAAATCCGGCGGCCCCGGTAATCAAAAATGTTTTTCTTTCCAATTCGCTTCCTTTTATAAGACTTCTGCACGATCTGCTTTTACGCGTAAACATACTGCCGTCGTCCCGAACTGGTTTCGGGATCTACCCGGATATATTAAGAATTCCAGATCCTGAAATAAGAGGCGCGCCTCACATTCAGGATGACGGTTTAAGGGTTGTGCATAAGTCCTTTTATAGTTTGACTATCTTCTTGCTAGATATATGGCTCGTCGCGTTCCTTGTATCGATAATTATCTTCGACTCGACAACGATTTTTTTTATGTCGAACTCTGTATGGTCAGTCACGATAACCACGCAATCAGCGTCCTTCAGCCGTTTTTCGGTCAGGCTGACAGACTTGAGTGATATGGCGTTCTTCTTCACGACCGGTACGAACGGATCGTGGTACGAGATTTTCGCGCCCTTCTCCATCAGGATATTTATAATATCGAGCGCCGGTGACTCGCGAACGTCCTCTATATCGCGCTTGTATGAGACTCCGAGTATCAGTATCTTTGAGCCGTTGATGCTCTTCTTCACCCGGTTCAGCGCGTCAGACACCTTTGTGACGACAAAATTCGGCATGGAGCTGTTTATCTCACCGGCCAATTCTATAAACTTCGCGTTATAGTTCAGCGTCTTAAGCTTCCACGAGAGGTAGTGCGGGTCGATCGGGATGCAGTGACCACCGAGACCCGGTCCGGGGTAAAACGGCATGAACCCAAACGGTTTCGTCGCCGCCGCGTCGATAATCTCCCAGACATCGAGCCCGAGCTTGTTGCAGATGATCGCTATCTCGTTTACCAGCCCTATGTTGACGCTCCTGAAAGTATTCTCGAGCAGTTTCACCATCTCGGCCGCCTGCGTGGATGAGACCTCTATCACCGAATCTATAATGTGCGAATATAGAGCTTTCGCCATTTTTGCGCACTCTTTTGTGACACCCCCGATTACCTTAGGCGTGTTCGTCGTGGTGTAGACTTTGTTGCCCGGATCGACGCGCTCAGGGGAGAACGCGAGAAAAATATCCTTCCCGACGACGAGCCCGGACTCCTCGAGCCGCGGCTGTATCACCTCGGTAGTGGTACCGGGGTAGGTCGTGCTCTCGAGTACGACAAGCTGGCCTTTCTTTATATATTTCACTATCATATCCGTCGCGGCGAGGATGTATGAGATGTCTGGATCCTTCGTCTTCCGCAACGGTGTCGGTACGCATATCGATATCGCGTTGACTTTTTTTAATACGCTGTAATCGCAAGTCGCCCTGAGGCGTTTGCTCTTCACGACACTCTTGAGCGCGGCGTCAGGAACGTCTTTGATGTACGAGATGCCGTCGTTTATGCTATTGATCTTCTCCTCTATGAGATCGATCCCGATCACATTAAAGCCCGCGTCAGCGAACTCCACCGCGAGCGGTAGCCCGACGTATCCCATCCCGATCACGGCGATGGTCGCTTTTTTGTCGATTATTTTTTCTTTTAACGTTTTTTTGTCCATTGATCCGCTTGCTTCCTTACGTTTTATTTATGCAAATTTTTGAGGCATTGAATTATATTACTTTTTTCCGCAAAGATAAAGTCTTTTTTTTTTGATACAAGTTACCCCATTTTTTTACAGTAGCAAAATTATCTGTAGCTTTTGTTGCTTTTTGTCATCAAGGGAGTGTTGCCAAATAGATAAATTTGCGTATTTTCAAAAAAGCTGTCGCTGTAAGTACCTGTAAAAAGGAGCGAGCCGCTCTGGTGGGGGTGCGACCAGCATCACGATGCTCGGGAGTTTAGGGGGAATCCACCCTAAATTGTATTGGGCAACATGCCCCTTCAAGACCACCAAAGAACTTCCCCGAGTCTTTCAGAACGTCATCCCCGAGTGTCTCTATCGGGGAAGTAAACTCCAATATCCCATTAAACTTAACAAATACAAATACTTATTTTTTTCGCTTTCGCTCAATATGTTCTAGTCCTAGGTTCCCGATTACTACCTCGGGAATGACGGTGGGGGGCATGCGGGAATGACGTGGCGTGAAAGCTATATATTTGATTGCCGGGTTAATAATATTATGGGCATGATACCGCTGCCGCTTACTCCTCAACCTTTTTCTAGACACGCCGCCAACCCACTCCAACCAGTGCTTTTTCGCTTGACAATCCCCCCCCCAAAACATATTATGAAAAAAAATTAAAATAGGATAATAATGTTAGCAAGTATAATAATTCCGGTATATAACGAAGCGAGCACAGTGGCGGAGTTGATTGAGAAGGTTCGCGCTGTCGATATAAAGAAAGAGATCATAGTCGTCGATGACGGCTCTACCGACGGCTCTTACGAGGTGGCGAAGGCGCTTGAGGGCGACGACCTGAAGGTGATCCTCCATGAGAAGAACATGGGGAAGGGGATGGCGCTCCGTACCGGTATCAAGCACGCGACGGGCGACATAATCATCCCGCAGGACGCTGACTTAGAGCTCGATCCGAACGACTATCACGCGCTGATAAAGCCGATAGTCGATGGCAGAACAAAGGTGGTGTACGGCTCACGGATATTAGGGCAGGGTCGGAGTCAGAATCAGTCCTTCATCTATTACCTCGGCGGTCGTTTTTTGACCGTGGTGACAAACTTAATTTATAATATCAAGATAACAGATGAGGCGACCTGCTATAAGGTGTTCGACGCGAAGCTGATAAAGAACATCAAGCTTGAGTGTGAGGGATTTGAGTTTTGCCCCGAAGTGACCGCGAAGCTCGCGAAGCTGAAGGAAACGATAATCGAAGTTCCTATAAAGTACTTCCCCCGAACGACAAATGAAGGTAAGAAGGTACAGTTCAAAGACGCGATAATCGCTGTGAAAACACTTTTGAAGTACAGGTTTAAGAATCCGCGCGATTTTTTGATCGACAAGGAGTAAAACCGGATTGCCACATAAGAAACTACTCATTGTAGCATTCGTTTTCATCGCGCTGGTCAAGGGTCTGATGTGGTCTATCTCCACGCCGTATCTGCGCGGACCTGATGAGCAGCCGCACTTCATCCACGCCAAAATCATGGTCGAAAAAAATACTTATCCGAAAAACCAGCACTACTACCTGCCGCTGAATATAGAAAAATCTGTCGCCGTGTCGCACTCATCGTGGGTCTATACCTACCAAGAACCGCGTCTGCTACATGACGGCAAGAGCGCGCCGTTTGAAGAGCGCGTTGACGAGCCGATTACGATCGATGAAGCGCAAAAGATTTTTATCGACCTGCCACCGTGGGATATCGAGCCGCTGTCGATACCATGGAAGCTGGCGGAAGAGGATCGCGAGGGGTATAACTCATGGGATATTGAGGAGGTAGAGACACGCGGCGGCGAGCCTTCTGACATTGAGAGGAGCGACACGGCTGTCTCGTTCAACCTCTCACTGCTCAAATCGCTCTACATCCGCAACAATAATTTATTAAACGAGCAGTTCAACGACTATCCAGAAGTTGTCTACTATGAATTCAAAAATTTTATCCTCTACGGGAGGAAGGCCCGCGAGGCGCAAAGGGGCGGTATAGCTCTCAACAAAACGAGCGCGCTGCTCTTCGTCGATGGCAAGTTTTCGAACCTCATCGCCCCGCACCCGTACCTGAACGAACCGCCGGATGTCACAATCAGCGATGATGGAGTCGTCACATTCAAAAAAGAGCCCGGGGAGCTGGTCAGCTTTCGCGTCATCCCGATCGGGCGCGATGTCAAGGCGTACTACACGATATCGTACTCCTTCCCGCCACCGTACTACTCGGCGTTATACGGTATCATAAAAGTGGTTGACAAGCTCGGTGGCGGAATAATCAGCGAGGTATTCTTCGGTCGCCTCTTTTCGGTGCTGATCGGGGTGATGATACTCTACTTTTTCTATAATACCTACCGGATAATCTGGCCAGAGCATGAGGAATACGCGTTCGCCGGTATGGCGCTCTTCACGTTCTGGCCGATGATGTCGTACGTCTTCGCGGCGGCGACACCGGACGTTTTTTTGGATTTCTTCTCCGCCGGGGCGTTTTATTTCCTGTTTCGGCTACTATTCAAAGATGACAACTCGACGAAGGACTGGGCGCTGCTCGCGCTCTTCGCGTCGGTCGCCACAATAACGAAAGTGAACGCGATACTTATCATCACGATCTGGTGGGTGCTACTCGTCGCGCTGCTGAAACTCGTCAGAAAGCGGAAAATATCGCTCAAATGGTTTTACCCTCCAACGCTTCTCGTCTTCGGACCATACATGTTCTGGTACCGGATCTACGGTTTCAGCCCGGATTCGCAGATGCTACGGAAGAAGATAACGTTCATCGAGTACCTGAAATACCAGTTTGACATCGGTTTTAATCTCTTTTATGAGTCATTCGTCGGGCTCTTCAGGATGAACCACCTGCCACAGTCGGCGCTCAACCTGATACTCATTTTCATCGTTACGATGATCGCGCTCTTCGCCTACGGGATCTTCAAAGGGTTCAAAAAAGAGAGGCGGATAGACTTCCTCTTCATATTCCTCGGTACGTTCTTCTCTGTCTCATTCTTCTTCCTTATGACGATAATACAGGGGGGGAAATACGGGCTCGTTTTCGGGGGGAGGTATCTCTTCTTCCTCGCGCTGCCGATGACGCTAGTGATATGGGGGGCGGCGGTGGAGCAGTCCGGCAGGCGTGTGAAAGCATTCGCGAAAACGCTTGCTTACGCTTTTGTTATCGCGCTAATATTGATAAACTGTTACGGTATGTATGACTTTGTTCTCGAGAATTTTTACATCGCTCAGAGGTACACATATTAGTGAAACGCTACTTAAAAAACATATCGCTTTTTTTCATCATACCGCTACTAGTGACGCTCGCGGTTTTTCTGATCGCCGACAACAGCCTCGAAAAAAGAACCGATAACAGCTACAAAATAGACCGCGCGCCCGGGATAGTCGGTGAGGTGAGCGAGGGCGTGACGATCGAGCAGCGGTTTGTGTGCAAGACGTTCGAAATACCGAACATCGAGCTGATGGTAGCGACTTACGCGCGTGCTAACAGCGGCGACTGGATTATCCGTATTGTCGATAACAAGCAGAAGGCGATACTCGGCGAGCAAACTATACAAGTCAACAAAATGCTAGACAACAAGTTCGTAAAAGTTTTAATATTTCCTTCGATAAAAAAGATAACCTCGGCGAGAGGATGGCGGGGTCGAGAGCTTTCGCTAATAATAACATCGACATCCCCGGCGGGCGCGAGCGCTACGATATACAAAAACAGCCGTGCGACAAAGGGACGCCAACTCCTGATAAACGGTAAGAAAACACCCGGGGAACTCGTGTTCAAGCTGAAACACCGACTCACCGCATTTCAGTTCCTCGACAGGGTGACGCAGTTTAAACCCGCTTTCGTGAAGGGTAGACTCTTCTACGCTATCAACTTTATATTCGTTTTCGGTGTCGCTTTTTGGATGGTCAAATTCGCGTGTATACTTTTTAGCGACCCTGACACCTCTGATATAATTAGATTTTTCACCGACGCCCTTTACACCGGCTCAAAAAAAGCCCGCGCTATATCATGGGGGTTAATCACTATTATGTCGCTCGCTCTGATCGATACCGCTCTGGTGCGCGCCATCGGCGGAGTGAGTGTCAGGCTCTCGCTATTCCGGTTCAGCTCCACCGGGGTTAAAAGACCGCTCGCGCTCTTCGTTATCGCGCTTGTCGCCTTTATTTTGTTCCGGTGGAGAGAGAGGCGAGTAGAATTATGAAATATGAATTTTACGTAGGGGCGCCCGTACCGTTATCCCTGAGGTAGTAATCGGGAACTAGGATAGAATGAACTACGTGATAACGCGACAAATAATATAATGATTTAGAAGGAAAAAAAAACTAATGAACAAAAAAGCGATACTATTTTTACATGGCTGGGGGATGAACGGTGGCGTCTTCGCGCGGCAGAAGGAGTGCTTCTCCAAGGATTTTACCGTCCTTACGCCGGACATGTACAGCATGATACTTGATG
>JAJRXV010000197.1 GCA_024276115.1 Deltaproteobacteria bacterium | reverse complement strand
TCTTCGGGTGATCAAAGCTCAAGTACTCGGCATGAAGCAAGAACCGCTCTAAATCTGCAATCGTTTTCCTTAGCACTGTGTCCTGAATCGATTTAAGCCGCCTGTTCGCGCCGTACAGCTCATCCCCGACGATCGGATGCCCCGCCTCTGAGAGGTGAACACGCAGTTGGTGCGTCCGCCCGGTCTTCGGTGTCAGCTCCACTAAACAAAAGCGGAAATACCGCTTCAACACCTTGTAAAACGTTAGCGCTTCCTTTTTGCTGTTACTGTTCGACGATATCTTCTTCCGGTTCTTGTAGTCACGTCCGATATCTCTGTCGAGCACACCGCTGTCATCCATCTTACCATAGACGAGCGCGATGTAGCGTTTTTGGACTGTGCGCGCCTTGAACTGCGCCGAAAGCGACGCGTGTGCCTCGTCACTCTTAGCCACGACGATAATGCCTGACGTACCCTTGTCAAGCCGGTGTACTATCCCGGGGCGCATTACGCCACCAATGCCCGAAAGATCGGTGCAGTGATGCAGGAGCGCGTTGACAAGCGTTCCTGTGTAGTTCCCTACGGCAGGATGTACCACCATGTTCGCCGGCTTGTCTATCACGACAAAACTGCTGTCCTCATAGACGATATTGAGCGGAATATCCTCCGGGAGCGCCTCTGACGGAATAGGCTCTTCGAGCGTGACAGAGATTATGTCACCTGTTTTTACTTTGTATGATGGTTTTGCTTTTTCACTATTTACGGTAGCGAGCCCGCTTGTGATATGCCTCAGTGCGCTAGAGCGGGTCATACCGTCCATCGACTGCGACAAAAAGAGGTCAAGCCGTTTGTTCGCCTGATTCGCGTCAATAGTGAAGCTGGATTGTTGAGAAGTCATATAGTGAAGTTACCAGATCTTCGCGTCTATACGACTGCCGCGCTGCTTGAAGAGTATATCGGCAATAGCTAGATTAAAGAAATTACAGCGTTTTTCTAGCTCCGGGTCAATAATGCTCACGTAATGTTCTTTCGCCTCGTTCAGCTCATCCTCAAGAATCTCAAAAAGATTATCATCATTCATACCTGTTTTGATCTTCTCCTCGTTGTAGCTGGCAACGTCAGAAATAGCGACTCGCGCCTTACGTCTGGCGGTTTTTTCGTCAATGATGAGAGCCATGATACACCCCTTAGCAAGTTTAGTTTATTGTACTGCCTACATATTAAAATTACCACCAGAATCAGGAAAAGTCAAGAAGATTTGGAGTTTTGAGTTGGGCGGGCGGGTTATCCCCCTTTTTTTAATCGCAAAGATTACATAGAAAAGACAGTTTTTTTTCGCTTTCTCTCAATGCTTTTGTCCTGATTCTCTGATTAATACCTCGGGAATTACCGCGCAGCAACACGTCATTCCCGAAGTTTTTTTATCGGGAAACCAGGACTAGTGTCGCGTCAAGCCTCTAATGTCGGATAAAGTCGTGATAGTTTAATCCGAACGTCCTTTGTTGTAAACTGCCAGTTGACCTTGGCGTTTTTGTTGTTTCGTCTCTCCTGCCATGCGTGCGCCTCTTCACTGACAAC
>JAJRXV010000196.1 GCA_024276115.1 Deltaproteobacteria bacterium | reverse complement strand
GCCGGAGCGGTAAACCCGCTGATCGATCTGTTTGATGATTCTAACTCGAGCGTGAGAGTAAACGCGGCGAAAGCTATCGTCAACATTAAAACAAAAAATATATGTGGCCTGCTCAAAAAATCCTTCATGGAAGGGAATGACCAGGCAAAATGGCGCAAATGGATTGCGAACAATTCTACTAGAGGGGTTGTCTCTGGACAAGAAGAGTACACTGGAGAGGATTAGTCATGTTTTGCTGCATGACTAGTAAATTCAGAATTTCTGGTTTTACGAAGTTCAGAATTTATTAAAATAAGGGGTTCTGTTTCTATGTCTGCACTTTTCAAAAAGTATAATATTACCAGGGGGTTCGTCCTTGTTCTCCTTATTGTGCTCGCTACCTGTTTTTTGTATTATGAAAGCTTTTATAAAAAACAGATGGCAAAAATCCTGATTACAAAAAAAAGTATCGATACCTATAATGTTAGTATCGCCGCGCTTGAGGCGGTTGGTGGTGATATAAAACAGAAAGAAAAAAGCCTGAAAAAGCTTACAGAAAAACATAGCGCTTTAGTAGAAGAGCAAAAGCGTCTATTCAGCATGTTCCCGACAAAAACTGAAGCCTCAAAAATGCTTGAGGATATCATCTCAGAAGAAAAGTTCCTCGCGTTGGATTTTGAGTGGTTTTACCCCTCAAACGCTATACCGACCGCGCGGGGGTATTCTTACATTCCGATCAGGATCAAAGTCAGTGGCGGTTTTACCGATATCGGTGAGTATATCAAGTATATCGAAAACCTGCCCCGTACTTTTGTCATAGAGGACGTGCATTACAAGTTGCCTAAGAACAAATTCAGCCCGAATAGTTGTGAAGCTGAGATAAAAGGTAAAACATATATTTTAGGGACCGGGTAGGTTGGGTCATGGGGTAAGTTTTTACCTTAACTATTTACTCCTATCCCTCTAGAACCCTTGACTTTTACAGGAGCACAAATGGAATACCCATTAAATATAGCGATTGTATGGCACATGCACCAGCCATATTATAAAAACCTCGCGACGATGCAGTATGATATGCCGTGGGTAAGGTTGCACGGTATAAAAGATTATTACGACATGCCGGCGATTCTTGAGGAATTTCCCACGATCCACCAGACATTTAACCTTGTTCCATCGCTTATTGAGCAGATAGATGATTATGTCAGTGGTGAAGCGAAGGAAGAGTTTTTAGAGCTCACGCTTAAACCTGCCGCTGAGCTTACGATCGCTGACAGGATATTCATTTTGAAGAATTTCTTTATGGCGAACTGGGACAAGATGATCAAGAAGATCCCGAACTATTTTGAGCTGCTAAAAAAACGCGGTCTATTTTTTTCAGATGACAACTTAGAGAACATCCAGCGGTATTTCAGCGTTAGCGAGATGCTTGACCTGCAAGTGCTGTTTAACCTAGTATGGTTTGACCCGATGTTCATCGAGCGGGACAAGTTCCTCCAGAGGATGTTTGAAAAGGGGAAGAACTACACCGAGGAGGAGAAGGTAGAAGTAATAAACAGGCAGCTTGAGATTATGAAGATGATAATCCCAAAGTATAAAGAGCTGGCTGACAAGGGTATACTCGAGGTCACAGTCTCACCATTCTACCACCCGATACTGCCGCTTTTGTGTGACACCCATGTCGCTAAGATCGCCGAGCCGAACATTCGGCTACCGAAAGAACGCTTCATCCACCCTGAGGACGCGACGAAGCAAGTGGAGATGGCGGTCGCTTACTATAAGGAAAAATTCGGTCGCGCGCCGGTCGGGATGTGGCCGTCTGAGGGCTCTGTCAGCGAAGGAATCATTCCGATCATCGCCAATAGCGGTATCAGCTGGATAGCGACAGATGAGGAGATACTCGGGCGCTCGCTCAATATCTCACTCACACGGGACGGCTATGGCAACTCGAACCACCCCGAGATCCTGTACAAGCCTTACATTGTGCAGAAGGGCGAACATAAGCTGAATATAGTTTTCAGAGATCACACGCTTGCTGATTTGATCGGTTTTGTTTACTCCAAGTGGGACTACAAGGCCGCGGCGCACAATTTCATCGAGAAGCTGCATAATATCAGAAAGTCGCTCGGCTCGCTGAATAAAAACGGTGAGCACCTCGTTTCTATCATATTAGATGGTGAGAACGCGTGGGAGTACTTTGACAATGATGGTCGTGATTTCCTAAGGTACCTATATGGACAGTTGAGCTCTGATAATCTGCTTAATTTCGTTACGGTGTCTGAAGCGCTCGAACAACATCCACCGGTGACTAAGCTCAACTCGCTCTTCCCGGGATCATGGATAAACCACAATTTTAGGATCTGGATTGGGCATGAAGAAGACAACAAAGCTTGGGACTATTTAAACGACGCGCGCAAAGCGCTCAAGAATTTCGAGAGGGACAACCCAACCCCAGACGAGCTGACAAAGAAGAATATAGAAAACGCGTGGAAGGAGATATACATATCCGAAGGCAGCGACTGGTGCTGGTGGTACGGGGACGACCACTCGTCAGAAAACGACGCTGAGTTCGACCGGCTCTACCGGGATCATCTGATTAATGTATACAGGTTTATCGGTCGAGAGGTGCCTGAGGAGCTTGAGCAGTCCATAATAGTAGTGGACAAGGTCTGCCACCCGACTCACGAGTTTACCGCGTTCATAAATCCTAAAATAAATGGTGAGATAACCAACTATTTCGAGTGGCTCGCCGCCGCGAGCTATGACGTAAAGAGCAAGGGCTCGACAATGCACCAGGCAGAAGCGATTATCGCTAATATATTCTATGGCTTCAACCTAGAAAACATGTTCGTCAGGATAGACACCTCAAACAAGATAGAAGAGGAGCATATAAGACCGTTGACATTTTCCGTTGAGTTTTACGCTCCGACAAGAGCGAAGGTGGATATTTCTATCGTGGATGATAACGGTATAGAAGGCAAGTTCTTCGAGAAGGATCCTGAGACGAATGAGTGGGTGGCTGTCGCTGACCTCGATGAGATCGCAGTGAAGGAGATAATCGAGATGAAGATACCGTTTTCACTCCTAAAGGCGCAAAAACACGAGGATATACATTTTATGGTCAAGGTAAAACGGGATAACTTTGAGTTCGAACGCAAACCTGATATCGGTTACTTCTCATTCACTGCCCCGGATGAAAATTACGAAGCGATCATGTGGAACGTCTGATGGGCCGCAAGGATAAATTCCTCGGCGCTCTGCTCGGCGCCGCGGTCGGAGACGCTCTTGGCGCGCCATTCGAGGGACGCACCCGCCACTACATGCGCAAGCTGCCGACACTTGCTAGACAATATCAAAAGATGACCGGCTACCCGACAGGACAATACACTGACGATACGCAAATGACACTCGCACTCTGCGAAGCTATCATAAACAAAAAAAAAGTACTCGGTGAGGTGGTCGCGAAGCGGTTCGCGACGTTATGGCGCAATAACTCGATAATCGGTGAGGGCGCCGCGTGCCGTGCCGCGATGATGAGGATAATCGTACACAACACCCCATGGGACGAGGCGGGTGTCGAAGAAGGGCAGGCCGGTAACGGCAGCGCCATGAGGACAAGCCCGATCGGTCTGTTCGACTGCGATGACCCTGTGACGCTACGAAGCGACGCGATAACGCAGAGCATCATCACACATAAGGACGAAAGAGCCAGCGCCGGAGCGGTAGCGCTCTCTGCCGCGATAAGCTTTTGCGTCAACAGTTACGAGATCAACCCTGATGCTTTCATAGATCACGCGCTCGACTCGATCACCGGTATCAGCCAAACCTTCAGCGACGCTCTCACAGAACTGCGTGAGATCATCACGCTCGATGACGATAGCGCGTTCATGAAAATCGCTACGTATAGAGCCGACTCATCCGAAGAGCCGACCGGGATAACAGCGTATGTAGTCCCTACGGTTCTCGCCGCGTTCTACCACTTTCTCAGAACACCACCTGACTGGGCGGCAAGCGTAGAACACGCGCTCCGCTGGGGCGGCGACACCGACACGCTGGCGTCGATCACCGGTGCGCTAAGCGGCGCGTATAACGGCATCGGAGTCATACCAACACGCCTCATCGACGACCTGAAAGACCATGAGTATATATATGGTATAGCGCTGAAGCTGTATAGTGTGTTTTTGGAGAAGTAGTTTAGTAAGTCGCGAGGAGTATTACTCTGGTTAAAGGACATGTTGCCCAATACAATTTAGGGCTTACGCCCCTACGCTTCCGTTGGTCGCTACCCCGAGATATCAACAACTTACAAAGACGCTTTTTTGAAAAACATGTGAATGCTTCTATTTGGAACAGTCCCTTAAAAAAATGCTGGGAACTTCACTTTCAATTTGACTATCCGCAAAAAAAACAATATGATGTAATGTTAAAAATATGCTGTATAAGACTCCTGCGCGACTCCAAAACCGTCGTCCTGAATTTATTTCAGGATCTGGTAATCCTAATAAATCCAGGTAGATCCCGAAACCAGTTCGGGACGACGGCAGTAGTTTTTATACATAAAAGCAGATCGTGCAGGAGTCTTTGTATTGTTACGGTGTAAGGCTCTGCGTGTACATGCTGGTCCCCGCCTCAAGCTCGGGATGACGAAATTATGAACAGATTTGACAAAAGTTAAGGAAACAGTGAGAAAACTTTTTGACAAAATAAAACACCACCGCTGGCTGGTCTTCTTGTCGCTCATCGGCCCCGGGATAATCACCGCTAACGTTGATAATGACGCCGGTGGCATCGCGACGTACTCCATCGCCGGCGCGCGCTTCGGAAACTCACTGCTCTGGACGCTCATCCCAATCACGATCATCCTCATCATCGTTCAGGAGATGGTCGCGCGGATGGCGGTCGTCACCGGTAAGGGGTTCGCCGACCTGATCCGTGAGAAGTTCGGGGTGAAGCCGATATTCTACCTGATACTATTCCTGCTCGTCGCTGATTTTGGTAACACTGTCGCAGAGTTCGCCGGTATTGCCGCCGCGATGAAGCTACTCGGGGTGGAGAAGTACATCTCGGTACCGATCGGAGCGTTTGGTATCTGGTACATGGTGGTGAAGGGTTCATACCGGTCGGTGGAGAAGATTTTCATGTTCGCGTGTCTGATTTACGTGACGTACATAATCGCTGGTTTCAAAGCGCGACCGGACTGGCCGGTGGTGATGAAGTCGCTGATATCCCCGCAGATAACGGAGTTCAGCTCCGCGTACCTGCTGATGCTCGTCGGTATCATCGGCGCTACGGTCGCGCCGTGGATGCAGTTTTACATGCAGGCAGCGTATGTCGAAAAGAAAGCTGACATTAAGGATTATGGGATCATCAAGTGGGATGTCATAGTCGGATGTCTCGTGACGAACATAGTCGCGTTCTTCATCATAGTCGCGTGTTCCTCAACAATATTCAACCCTTCTCAGCCGTCGATGATAAACTCCGCCGCAGAGGCCGCCGCCGCGCTTCGCCCTCTCGCCGGTGATTTCGCGTATATACTTTTCGCGATCGGGCTCGCGAACGCGTCACTCTTCGCCGCGTCTATATTGCCGCTTACCACCGCGTATTACATCTGCGAGGGTATGGGCTGGAACGCCGGAGTGAACAAGTCGTTCAAGGAAGCGCCGCAGTTCTTCGGGCTTTACACCGCGCTCATCGTTTTCGGCGCGCTCTTTGTGCTGATACCTGACATACCGCTTCTGCTTATTATGTACCTGTCGCAGGTCGCAAACGGGCTTGTGTTGCCGTTCGTCCTGGTGTTCATGGTAAAGCTGGTAAACGACAAGGCTCTGATGGGAGAGCATGTTAACTCAAGCATCTCGAATATAATATCCTACGCGACTATCATCATTGTGGCGCTGGTATCGCTCGCGATGGTGGTTATGACGTTCTTTTAGCCCTTCCGTTGAACATACGGTTTATACGAATGAGACTGATGGCAGCTTTGCTTAAATATCATAACCTCGGGTATTTCATGGATAAATAATTACTTAAAACTTCATTAAGACTCCTGCGCAACCTGTTTTTATGTATAAGGACGACGGTTTTGGAGGCGCGCAGGAGTCTTCCGTTAGTCGAACCCCCCTTTTTACAGGTACTTACAGCGATGGCTTTTTCGAAAACAGGGGAAATTCTCTATTTGGCAACACTCCCCGAATGCAAGTCTGACTTTCAGCCCCCCCCCTCCGGGCACAAAATAAACAATTAGTTCACTTTCTTCTTGACAAAAGCAAACAATTTGTTTATACCTGTGTCATAGAGTTCCGAAAAAGGAGGGGGAGAGCAAGATGAAAGAGGCAAAACTTTTTAAAGAAAATTACAATTTGTACTTAAGGCAGCAGATGATGGCGGCTGGGATAGACCTGCGCGGACTAGCTGAAAAGACAGGGTATTCCTATGAAGGTATCAGGCAGATATTGAAGGGGAACGGGTCATACAAAGGGGTGTTCAAAATATGCGAAGTATTGAGCATAAGCATGAAGGTACTTTTAGATGAGTCGATACTCGCGTAAAACAAACTATCTGTTCAGTTACGCTGTTTTCGCGATGTGGTAGCGCTTCAGGCAGTAGCGGCAACCGTTATAATTTTCGTAAAGCAGCATCCCTTTAAGCTTCCTCTCGTCGATGAGGGTCAGCTTTGGTGGGGTCTCACTTGAGACGTTGCAGAGCCCGGGTATCATTCTTGAGTAATCATGGATGCTTTTATTGAGTTCGTCGATTATGAAATATGACATTGTTTCCTCCTTATTTTATTAAAGTGTAGGGTGTAAAACGGATTTGTCAAGTCGCCATAACCAAACGGCATTACTAGCGACACCACCCCTTAGCGCGGGAAGTCACCAGTATTGTTGAATAATTTATTTTAGGCAGATATCTTAAAGAGTTAGAATTTTACCGGTAAAAAAAGGCAGTATTTTATAAAAGAACATAACAGAATTTACAAAAGAAATATACAGAGGCAGATATGAGAAATTATTATGATGAGGAATTCGCGCATATAATCGACTACCACCCCGAGGAAATAATGGTTAAGCTCAAGCTCAACTATCAAGATGAAGTATTTGAGGTGATAGAGCGATACCTGCTCGGGGATATGACAGACTCAAAGCTGGTCGCGGAGGTGAAGGACTATCTGATCGCCGCGGCGGAGTTACTGTATGAGACTCACGATTTCGCCGAGTGTAGAGGATATTAACGATTAACAAGAGGAGGGGAACAATATGGAAAAATTACTATATATACACAGGGTTGCGAAGGCGCTCGACTGTTCGAGGCCAATGGTTTACAAACTGATATATGAAGGGAAGATCAAAGCGGTGCGGATCGGTAAGCGCGGGCTTCGGATAAGTGAA
The DNA here is from genome assembly GCA_024276115.1 of Deltaproteobacteria bacterium. Classification (GTDB taxonomy): domain Bacteria; phylum Desulfobacterota; class JAJRXV01; order JAJRXV01; family JAJRXV01; genus JAJRXV01. The sequence continues at coordinate 2,946 of JAJRXV010000196.1, read as the reverse complement.
CCGAGCCTGTCGAAGTTCATCGAGAAGAACACGGTGATCCCGGAGGAGTTCCACGCGGAGTAGGGGGGAGCTAACGCTATCAGACCGGTATCGTGAACGAAAACTTCGCGCCGGTCTCAAACTCTTCTGGTGGCGATTCCACCCATATCGTTCCGCCATGCGCTTCGGTGGCGAGTTTGCAGAATGTCAGCCCAAGCCCTGTGCTCGCTACCTGCCCTGATGAGCGTCTTTCAGCTTGTTTATACTTATCGAAGATGTTCTTCTGTTCCTTCTGGGGGATGATTTTCCCTGCGTTCGCGACGCTGATCTGCAAGTAGTTTTTGCCGTTTTTTTCAACGTCAAAAGCTAGCACCAGAATATCAGAGCCCTCTTTTGAGAACTTCACGGCGTTTGATAGCAGGTTTACCATAACACGGTCAAGGTATCCCTCATCCACATCGATCGTCACGCGATCCGTCTTGTAGCTCTCCTTGATGTTCACGCCACGCGCCACCGCCAAAAAATCAACCTGCGATATACTGTTCGCGATAGTCCGTTTAAAGTACGTCTCACTCTTCGCTATAATGTGCTCCCCTTCCTCCATCTTGCTTACATCAAGCATCTGCTGCACCATGCTGAGGAGGATCTTACTATCCTTGTGAGCTATATCAAACAGCTTCATGTTGTTGTCAGATATACCCTCCATCATCCCCCCGGCCACCATGTCGAGGACATAAATAATCGTATTCAGAGGGTTTTTCATGTCGTGAACTATCATGTTCGTCAAACTATCTTTGAGTTCTTCAAGCGATTTCAAACCGGTAATGTCGGTTATGTTGACAATCGTACCGTAATAAATACCGCTACTGCTTCGCGACGCGGAGAATCCTACATTATACCATTTTTTGCCCAGCTGTATTTTCTTCTCATAATAATTCACATCACTATCAGATTTAAACGCGTTTATTACTTTTTGCAGAGTTTTTTTGCTCGGATTAGCGACCTCACCGCTTTCAGCCGACAAGTCCTCTCTCATCTGAACAGTGAAAAAATCGAGAGCGAAATCATTCGCGATCGCGACTTTATCACGCCGGTTCGCGTACAAAAGTCCGTCTTTCATCTTATTGATGACAGTCTTGAGTCTTCTGGTAGTCCGCTGAAGCTCTTCCTCAAGCAGCTTACGCTCCGTGATGTCGCGAATAACCTCAACAGTACCGACCACCTTACCGCTCTCCCTGATAGGCGCTATCGTGAGTTCATAATAATGTAGCGCATCATCTGTTATACCGGAGTGGATCGCGTGCTTCGTCGCGTTATTCCTGATACATTCGGTTGCCGGGCAGTCTTCGCAGGGGGTATCATCCTGTTTATAGATGCTGAAACAGCGCTTCCCTACGTGATCACCAAACATCTCGAGCGCCTTATCATTCTGATAGATGATCTCTTTGCTCAGGTTGATAATGACGATCCCTTCACCGATAGCTGAAAGTATCGCCTCAAACTTCCCCGTATCCTCAATAAGATTATTCAGCGTTTCTTTTGTCATTTTTTTTCCCGGTAATAAAAATTAATCATTGCTCTAACATCTGCCCGATCTTTCTTATTATCTCCTCGGCAAGCTCATCTTTTGTCATTATGTCGTGATGAACAAGCCGGTTATTGTTATCTATTATTGTCACGACATTCGTATCGCCCCCAAAACCCGCGCGCGCGTCGGTGATATTGTTGGCGACAATGAAATCAAGATTTTTGTCCCTCAACTTCTTTAGCGCGTTATCGGTAAGGTTTTCGCTCTCCGCCGCGAAACCTACTACAATCCGGTCACCCTTCTCCTTTGTGACCTCGCTTAATATATCAACAGTTCTTTTTAAGGCGATCGTAGCGTTTTGCGCGCCCTTTTTCTTTATCTTCTGCGCGGAATATATCTCTGCCGTAAAATCAGCGCACGCGGCAGCCATGATGAGAATATCACATTTCTGGTAATGCTCTGTCACCGCGCCGAACATCCCCTCCGCGCTCCGCACGTTTACTGTATTGACACCTTTTGGCGGCTTGAGCTCTACCGGACCAGAGACAAGCGTCACCTCCGCCCCACTCCGCTTCGCTATCTTAGCCACCGAAAATCCCATCTTGCCGCTTGAGCGGTTTGAGATAAAACGCACAGGATCAATATCCTCAACCGTAGGACCTGCTGTCACAAGCACTTTTTTTCCGGTGAGAGTCTTTTTTGTGAGGATATCGCACACAGCCTCAAAAATATCACCAACATTGCTCAACCGCCCGATATCTTCCTTTTTGCACGCGAGCTCTCCAGAGGCAGGGCCGACAAAAACAACACCGCGCTCCTTCAGCCGCGCGATGTTCTCCTGCACAGCGCTGTGCCTGTACATGTTGCAGTTCATCGCCGGCGCGATAAGAAGTGGCGCCGTTGTCGCGAGGTAGAACGTAGATATGAAATCATCAGCCACCCCGGACGCGAACTTACCAATCACATTGGATGTGGCGGGCGCGACGACAAAGATATCCGCGTCATCCTCTAGTTTTATATGCGATATGTCGGTGCTGTTATCGGCGAACATATCGTCAAGCACATGATGACCGGTGAGCGTTTTGAACGTGAGAGGCGTTACGAACTCCTTGGCGGAACGGGTCATAATAACATGAACATCCGCGCCAGCCTTGATGAACTCACGCAAAAGCAATACTGACTTATACGCGGCAATCGAACCGGTAACGCCGAGAACTATCTTTTTACCATTTAACATCGCGTCCCCATTTTTTATTTTTTACTCTTCTCATTCACACGTTTAAAGCGTTTATATTAACCTGGCGGTCAAATATAAAGACTGCGCGATTCCAAAACCGTCGTCCTGAATTCATTTCAGGATCTGGTAACCCTAATAAATCCGGGTAGATCCCGAAACCAGTTCGGGACGACGACAGGAGTCTTGTGCTACACATTTGATC
>JAJRXV010000195.1 GCA_024276115.1 Deltaproteobacteria bacterium | reverse complement strand
TGGCGCGGCGAAGAAGTTTTCTAACTTCATGGTGATGACGCTCGGTACCGGGGTCGGTGGCGGGATAGTCATCGACGGCAAGCTTATCGAGGGGCCTGACGGCACTGCCGGTGAAGTCGGACACATGACGATATATCCTGACGGCATACAGTGCCAGTGCGGTAACTTCGGATGTCTCGAAAAGTACGCGTCCGCGACCGGCATAATCGATAATCTGCGGCACAAAATGCGGACAAAAGCCGCGCGTGAACTGATAAACAGTATCGGGAAGTACATAGATGACATTACCGCTCATGATATATATAAAGAAGCTAAGAAAAAGAACAAGCTCGCCATAAAGCTGTTGAAGGATGTCGGTACCACACTCGGGATCGCTATCGCCAGCCTCGCGAACCTGATAAACCTAGACGCGATAATAATCGGTGGCGGGGTCAGCGCCGCATGGGATTTCTTTGTCCCGGAGTTGATTAGTGAGATGGAGAGGAGAGCTTTTTCTATCCCCGCGAAGAGATGCAAGATCCTCAAAAACGCTCTTGGTGACGATGGCGGCATACTCGGGGTGGCTAATCTGGTGTTTGAGGCGGAAAAATAAAGGGTTCCAAGAGACCGGTAGGTTGCTGTTAGCGACAGCGTAACGCAACAAAAGATACGCGAAGCGGAAAAAAACAAACAGGATATTTAAGATGAATAAAGAAAAATATGAAAGTAAAATAGATTTGAACAACCTCAACAACTCACACACTCAGCAGGTGATCGGTGTGCCTGACGGGAGTGATGTCCTTGAGATCGGCTGTTCGACTGGTTTTATTTCTAGGTACCTGAAGGAGAAGGGTTGCACGGTCACAGGTATAGAGATAGACTCTGCCGACGCTAAAAAAGCGAGGGATATCTGCGACAGCGTAATCGTCGCCGATGTAGATAAGCTTGATTTCAAAAAAAAGCTCGGCAAAAAAAAATTCGACGTAATAACCTTCGGCGATGTGCTAGAGCATTTGAAAACTCCAGAAAAAGTACTCGAATATATCAGCGACCTCTTGAAGGATGACGGTTATGTTCTGGCATCCGTACCAAACATAGGGTTCGGGTACTACAGGCTAGAACACCTGAAGGGGAACTTCAACTATGAGCGGATTGGCATACTCGACCGGACGCACCTCAAGTTTTTCGACGAGAACAACCTCTACGCTATGTTTGAGTCCGGCGGATATTACCTCAAGCGTGTCTTCAGAATAATGAAGGCGGTAACGCGTACCTCTGTGCGGGATGTACTGCAAGAGCTCGGGATCGACGACTCAGACGAGACGGTGAACAACATTAGGGATATGCTCGATTTTGAGGTGTTCCAGTATTTTGTCAAGGCATACCCGGCGACCGAAAAGAACGCCCTGCGACTGTTGCGCGACAAGGAGATAGATTACACGACGCGCATGAGGGAGATAGATGACCGTCTGATGGAGATGCGGCAAAAGATAGATGATAAAGACAATGATATAAACGCCTTGAAGGCGCGGATAGAGCATCTTGCGAACATTGACAGCACAGCGGATGATCAGACAGAACATGTCGAAAGCATTGAGCAGTCTCTGGAAAATCAGAAAAAAATCATCGCAAAACTTGAGGCGACTATCAAAGAAAAAGATAAATACATAAGCGACCTGAACGAGCAGTTACAAAAAGTCTCCTCAGCTGTCTACGAGCTATAGGGAGCTGATTTGAAGATACTTCAGGTAATCACTCTATATCTGCCGGATTTTGTCGGGGGCGCTTCTCTCCTCTGTAAAGATATCGCAAACGAGCTGAAAAAAGAACATGACGTCAGGCTCTTTTGCGGCTACATGAAGGAAGGCGAAGAGGTATACAGCACAAAGGATTACACTCACGAAGGTGTCGAGGTGCGCGGTGTAAATCTCTCACGGTTCTATGACATGAGCCGTGAGGAGAACTACTACAACCCGAGAGTTAACGCTATCTTTCGGAAGTACGTAAAAGAGTTCGCACCGGATATAATCCACTTTCACAGCATACAGGCGCTCGGCGCTCAGATCACCGATGTCGCGACTTATCTCGGAATACCGTTCGTCGTCACTATGCACGACTGGTGGTGGGTCTGCAACGATATGTTCCTCGCGACGCG
>JAJRXV010000194.1 GCA_024276115.1 Deltaproteobacteria bacterium | reverse complement strand
CGGTTTGATGGCGAAAATATGATGTTCAGATAAAAAAGCTGTAAATCCTGTTGGTCAGGTCAAAAAATCGCTAAGAAAAACCTAACAAACCGGTGCGGGAAAATCAATGTCTATTTTTGAGACCCTAAAGAAACCTTGACAAAAGCAGACCGGGTGATATATTGGGAATGTGACTGACTGGTCAGTCCGTAATGGGGAAGACGTGGAGAGAATGAGTGATAATAGTAAAATATCCACAAGAAAAAAAATCCTGGTTGCCGCCGAAGAGGTATTCTCTGAATATGGTTTTCACAAGTCGCTGGTCGATGCGATAGCCGCAAAGGCCGGACTCGGCAAGGGGACTATATACAGATACTTCGAGAACAAAGAGGTGTTGTTTAAATCGTTGATGGATGAGAATGTCGAGGCGCTAGTCTCAATTGTCCAGAGCGAGAGTGGCAAGTGTGATGGCGCTGTTGAGAAGCTTAAAGTGAATATTGAATCTTACATCAAATTTTTCAAACAGCACAAAAGGCTTTTTGTTATCCTCTTGTTTGAGGAGGAGGGGATTGGTTGCAAGGACCATAACGAGTGTTGGGAGAAGCGCATGGGGCATACTGTTTTGCTCGAAGAGTGCATAAAAGAGGGAAGCGAGCTCGGAGTGTTCAAAAAACTTGACTCGGGCTTCCTCAGCTATAGTATCCTTGGGGTCATCCATTATAATGTCATCAAGTGGATGAGGAGCAATGACGAGTATGATATACTAGACGAACTACCGGCGATATACGATTTTATTTTCAACGGGATAAAAATAGGATAAAACAATGAGATCAATCAGATTAACACTAATAATAATGTTGTTGACTTTTGCGTTCAACACACCTTCGCACGCGCTTTCTGAGAGTGCGGGAAGCCTCTCTTTGAAGGAGTGCATAAATATCGCGCTTGAGAACAACAGCGTGATAACAATAGCCGACTATTCGGTAGACGGCGCGCGGGCGCAGATGGATGCGGCGTACACGCAGTTCCTCCCAAAACTTATTGGTAAGGCGTCATACTTGCGCTACGATTCTGTCCCGACGTTCGACATTCCCGGTTTTGGTACGATACCGTTCGGAACGCGCGATAACCTGAACTACTCGTTTGAGGTGACTCAACCGATTTTTACCGGGGGTAGGATCAAGAGCTACCACGATGTGACTAAGAGCGCGTACGACTCAGCGAAGCAAGATAGCCATGTAAAGAAAAAGGATGTAGTAAGGGATGTGACAAATAAGTATTTTCAGGTGCTAAAGGCTAATAAACTAGTTGAGATCACTCGGAGTTCCAGAGACTTGATACGCTCGCACTTAGATAATGTCAACGCGTATTTTGAAGCTGGTATCCTCTCTAAGAACGACCAGCTCTCGGCTGAGGTATCGCTTGCCAATGCCGAAAACTTCCTGATACGCGCAAATAATGGCTATGAACTCGCGAAGAGCTCCTTGAACTATTCCCTTAACCGTGATGTTAACACACCGGTGCTACTTGAGGATATCGACGAAAATGAGGGCGTGACTCAGAATGTCGATCTAAATTCGAGCTTTGATAGAGCGCTCACAGGTCGCGAGGAGCTGGTGATAGCCGATAACGCTAAAAAAATCGGTGAGGCGCTCATCATGATAGAAAAGAGCGCGCTCTGGCCTCAGATATACTTTATCGGGGCGTACACTAGAACCGGAGATGAGATACCTCTTGATGAGGAGAATTTTTCCGCTTTGTTTACACTTGAGCTTGATATTTTTGACTGGGGTGAGACGGGGCACAACATAGATAACGCGCGGATAGGTCTGAAGGTCGCTCGCGAAAATGAGACGATCATCAAGAACTCTATAAGGCTTGAGGTAAAGGCGGCGTTTTTGAGGTTGAAGCAGGCGCATGAAGAGATAAACGCGACGAAGCAGGCGATCAGGCAGGCAGAGGAAAACATGCGGATTTATAAGGAGAAGTGTGAGGTGAAGGCGGCGACAAGCACAGACGTTCTTGACGCGAACAACCTGATTTTGCGGTCACGGATCAATTACTACCAGGCGCTTTATGATTTCCACATCGCTAAGGTAGATTTAAAGAGAGCGGTAGGAAATATAGATTATTAAATTGCGAGGTTTATATCATGACAAGTAGAAAAAAAATATTATTATCAGCTGTTTATATCGTGCTGGCAATCACGGTCATTACCAGTGGCGCGTATGCCGGTATGTCAAAATCCGGCTTTGTCGCTCCGGTGCAGACTGTCGCGGCGAAGCGGTCGGATATGAAGGAAACGCTGAATTTCAACGGTACAATATACTCGATGACCGGTTTTAATGTCAGCTCAAAGGCGATCGGGCAGGTCAAGCGCGTCTATTTTGATGAGGGTGATGAGGTGAAGGCCGGTGATATAATCCTGAAAATCGATGATGAAAAGGTAGCGTTGCGGCTCAAGCAGGCAGAAGAGGGCGTCAAGGCGGCTGAAAAACTGTACGAAAAATCGAAAATCGCGATAAAGCTTGAAAGAGAGCAGATATACCTCCAGATAACACTCGCCAAGTCAAACCTTGAGGCGGCTGAGGCGCTTTACACAAAGGCGAAAGCAGGCGCGAGACCACAGGAGAAGAAGCAGGCGGAAGCGGCTATGCTTTCTGCCGAAGCGGCTATGAAAAACTCTGAGGCGAACTTCGCGAGGATGAAGAAATTATATGATAAGAGGACTATCTCAAAGCAGCAGTACGACCTCTCAAAGATGGAGTTCGATGTAGCGAAAGCGCAGCATAGCATCGCGAAGGAGAGCTATGACCTTGTGCAGGCGGGGCTCCGGGCGGAGGATATAAAGGCGGCTGAGGCGAACTACCTGTCGGCGACGACCGCGCTGAATATCGCTAAGTCCTTGAAGCTTAAGCTTGAACTGCTCGAAAGTGATATCGCCGCGGCGAAGGCGGGGTTGAAGCAGGCTGAGTACGCGCGGAAGATAGTGAGTATTATGCTTGACGATACACTTGTGAGAGCGCCAAAGGGCGGTGTCATATCGAAGAAGTTTATCGAGGAGGGTGAAATAATCCAGGCACCCGGGGTATCGCTCTATAAAATCCTTGACCAGAGCAGTATGAAGGTGAAAGTGAGCATACCTGAGTCGAGCCTGTCGAAAGTGCGAAAGGGCCTGAACACGCGTATCGATACTGTCAGCTATCCTGACAACCCGTTTTTCGGGGAGATAACAAGGCTGAGCCCGACGATCAATATACGTCTGCGGACGCTTGAGGTGGAGATAACCGTACCGAACGACGATGCTCTGTTGCGCGAGGGGATGTTCGCGAAGGTGTCGATATATACCGCTCTTCGCTCTGATGCTTTATCTGTACCGGTCAGCGCGCTGAAAAAGAAAAACAGTGGCAGGTATCTGTTCATCGTTGTTGATGGTGTCGCGGTGAAGAAGAGCGTTAAGACCGGTATAACCGAGGGGAACAGTATTGAGATACTCTCTGGTGTATTGGCTGGTGACGAAGTGATCTATCAGGGGAACCTACAGCTTGAGGATGGAATGAGGGTGAAGGTGGAGAATTAAGCGCTCTGTCGGCGTTTTTATTGTACCTATTACCGAACTAAAGTTCCAAGGTTGCGTTTTTTCAAATAATGCTTGAAAAAATAGGGCGACTCCGCTTATATAGGATGTTCTGGACATCTAAAATTCACTGCCGCGAATGGCAACTACTAGTATCCGTGGAGGGTGTCAAGACTTAACACAACTGATACTCTGTTTTAGAACGTCTGATAACTGCTTGTAATGTAAGAGATTATACCTTTATGATATGACGGTTTTCAAAATGATGAAAGGAAGTGATTTTCTACTAATTTCCCGATTTTGTAAACAGGACTTAGGCTTTTTCTATAAATGGTATGCTTTTAAGTCTTTGGCAACTTTATCTATGTCAAATATGCTACGTCATAACTGCCTGATAATATGTATGTTCGGGAAGCTCATAACAGGACGAGACTGAATTTGTGACCTTAACCGCGGATAGGGAAATTCTCTTATTAACCCGGCAATCAAATACATTGACTTCAGGTTTGTAATGTGGTACACTTTGAGCATGAAAAAACAAGATGCCAGGAAGTTATCACAAGAGACGCAGGAGCAGTTG
>JAJRXV010000193.1 GCA_024276115.1 Deltaproteobacteria bacterium | reverse complement strand
TCGCTGATGGATCGCTACAGCAATGAAAAAATAGCGGTGTCGCTACCGTCGATACGACCCGGCACCACCGATGACGCGCTCTTGAACGAAATAAAGCGGGTGCGCAAAACCGGCTTTACTCTCGCGCCAGAGGCGGGCAGCGAGAGGATGCGCCGTGTTATAAATAAGAACATCACCGATGAAGAGCTGTTGCAGACCGCTGACGACCTGTTCAGGCTCGGTTGGAAGAGCATAAAACTATACTTTATGATAGGGATGCCGTACGAGACGATGGAAGATGTCGAGGCGATAGTTAACCTGAGCGAGAGAGTCAAGGCTACCGGACGCAAGTATAACGTCTCCCCGAAGATCAACGTAAGTGTGTCGAATTTTAACCCGAAGGGGCATACACCGTTTCAGTTCGTGGCGCAGGAGGGTGAAGAAAGCCTGCGAGAAAAGCAGAGATATCTGAAGCAGGAGTTGAAGAAGAAGAAGCTCGACTTTAAGTGGCACGACACGCGGATATCTCTATTAGAGGGGGTCTTCTCCCGGGGGGACAGGCGACTCGCCGCTGTGGTCCATAAAGCGTGGGAGCTCGGCGCGAAGTTTGACCAGTGGACAGAGCATTTTGACTCTGAGCTCTGGCGGCAGGCGTTTGAGGAGTGCGGACTTGATACCGGTTTTTATCTGCGGGAGCGGGAGATTGATGAGCTGCTTCCGTTTGAGCATATCGATGTCGGGGTCAACAAAAGCTTCCTGATAAGCGAGTTTAAGCTGTCGAAGCAAGCGGTCTACTCCGAGCCATGCCAGCCTAACTGCCGCAGATGCGGTGTATGCGATGATGACAAAAAAGTTCGGATAAACAGTTCTTTTGTCGCTGAGGTAAAACCGCTGAACGCGACAAGGATAGACAATATCACAAGAAAGAGGTTCCGGTTCAGATTCACCAAGCTAGACGAAGCTTCATTCATCGGTCATCTTGACATGCAAACGCTCTTCATCCGCGTGCTTAACCGCTCCGGGTTGCGTTGCGCGTTTTCGCAGGGGTTCCACCCGATGCCAAAGCTCAGCTTCGGCTCGGCGCTACCACTCGGGCTGAACAGTGTATGCGAGTTCGCCGACATAGAACTGATCGACAATATCACTGCCGACGAGTTTATTTCACGAGCGAATGACTGGCTACCAAACGGGATAAAAATAACTGACGCTTATGAGATGCCTTTTAAAACCCTCGCCCTCTTCGCCGCGATAAACCGGGTGGAGTATGAGGTGGATATGAACAGCATCCCTCAGCTCAAGGGCGATCACAACACTATTCAAGCCCTGATCGATGAGTTCACCGCGAAGGATGAGGTGATACTTACCAAAATCAAAAAGGGTAAGGTGAAGAAGAAGGATATCAAGCAGTACGTAGAGAAGATAGATTATTGTAGCGATACCGGCAAACTTACTGTTTTATTGACCAGAAAAGAGAATGGTGAGGTCGGTATTTTTAAGCTGTTAGAACTCTTGCTTAATCTGGGAAAAGATGTTATAATGCGCGCTGATGTTTTAAAAACCGAATCATTCATAGAGTAAACTCATCCCCTCGGGAACACAACATCATTCCCGAGGTAGTAATCGGGAACCGAAGGCAAAAACGTAGGGGCGACTCTGTGTGGTCGCCCGAAGCGATGACGAGCTTGACGCTCGACTTTAAGAATAAATAAACATAAAAAGCACCGAGGTATATATATGTCAAATGAAATTGTAATAAATAGCACACTCACTGAGACCCGCGTGGCGCTCATAGAAAACGACGTGGTCTCTGAGCTGTATATAGAGCGGAAGAAAGATCGCAGTATCGTCGGGAACATATATAAAGGCAAAGTAGTACGGGTACTACCCGGAATGCAAGCCGCGTTCGTCGATGTTGGTCTGGAAAAGGCCGCGTTCTTGTACGTAACCGATGTTCATGAGGACTTTGACGAGTTTGACATGATGAAGGAAAATGGTCAAAGCGACGACTCTGACGAAGAGAACCAGAGAGATAGTGAAAAGCATTACTCTGTTCAGATAGAAGACGTACTTCGCGAGGGGCAGGAGGTACTCGTACAGATAGCTAAGGAGCCGATGGGTACAAAGGGCGCGCGTATAACATCGCACATCTCTCTGCCCGGGCGGTATCTCGTCTACCTGCCGACTGT